>WFNQ01000147.1 GCA_015488565.1 Thiomicrorhabdus sp. | reverse complement strand
GAGCTGCACCAGTAACGTTTACCTCGATTACACGATTTAAACGTCCCGACTGTTGTTTAAGCAATTTTTAATCAATTAAAAATTACTTTTTCTTCGTTGGAGCAACCATCATTTGCATTTGACGGCCTTCCATCTTCGGCATTTGTTCAATGGTCGCAACCTCTTGAATATCATCCCGAACACGTTCCAACATCTTCAATCCCAGTTCCTTATGAGTGATCTCGCGTCCTCGAAACCAGATGGTTACTTTGACACGATCTCCATTAGCTAGGAATTTCATCAGGTTGCGTAGTTTGACCTGATAATCTCCCTCTTCAGTTCCTGGGCGAAACTTAACTTCTTTAAGCTGCACTTGCTTCTGTTTTTTCTTAGCTTCGTGCTTCTTTTTTTGCTGCTGGTAAAGGTACTTACCATAATCCATTATTTTACAAACAGGAGGGTTTGCCTTCGCTGTAATTTCCACCAAATCCAAACCAAATTCCTGAGACTGCTCTAAAGCGTCTTTAATGCTTACAACACCTAATGGTTCGCCATCAGGATCAATTAAACGCACTTCAGGTGATTTAATCGCACCATTAATTCGATCTTTAGGTGCTTCAGGTTGTTGTGGTCGGCCGCGGCCTCTACGAATTGCGATAGCAATATCCTCCAGTTTATTAAAAAATTTTTGGCAACCATTCAGCTCATGCCTGAATGATTACATTGTTCATTATACGTCGGTAACGCGCCCTAACTTACTAATATCATTATTCAACAAATCAATTAGCTCAGAATAAGTGTAGCTTCCAAGGTTATTTCCACCTCTAGCACGCACATTTACCGTTCCGTTAGCCATCTCTTGATCACCAACAACCAAAATATATGGCACACGTTGCATTGTATGCTCGCGAATTTTAAACCCTACCTTCTCATTTCTCAAGTCCGATTCGACTCTAAAGCCCTGTTTTTTCAAATTTTTTGTCATTTCAGCCACATATTCACTATGAACATCGGAAATGGAAGCCATTACGCACTGTGTTGGTGCCAACCATGTTGGGAATTTTCCTTCGTAATGCTCAATCAAAATTCCAACAAAACGTTCAAGCGAACCTAAAATCGCACGATGAATCATCACAGGGTGACGCTTCTCATTATCCTGATCAATATACACCGCATTTAAACGCTCCGCCTGTGTCATTGAAAAATCCAGTTGAATCGTACCACACTGCCAAACTCGACCAATGCAATCTTTTAATTGAAATTCAATTTTAGGACCATAAAACGCACCCTCTCCAGGTTGCAACTTGTAATCCAATCCAGCTTCTTTTAACGTCTCTTCTAACGCGGTTTCGGCTAAATCCCAAACGGCATCTGAACCAACTCGCTGCTCAGGGCGCGTTGAGAATTTAATGGCTATATTATCAAAACCAAAGTCGGCATACGTCTCAAACACCAAATCAATACAAGCTTGAACTTCCTCTTTAATTTGTGCTTCAGTACAAAAGATATGCGCATCATCTTGAGTAAATGAACGCACACGCATTAAACCATGCAACGTACCAGAGGGCTCATTACGATGCACCGTACCAAACTCAGCAATCCGAATCGGCAAATCACGGTAACTATGCAAATGACGATTATACACCTGAATATGTCCTGGGCAATTCATAGGCTTTACCGCATAGTCGCGATTATCCGTTTCAGTGGTAAACATATTGTCTTTAAATTTATCCCAGTGGCCTGATTTTTCCCACAAAGAACGATCCATAATCAGGGGAGTACGAATCTCTTCATAATCATTCGCGACCAACTGACCACGCATATACTCTTCTACCACACGGTAAAGCGTTGTCCCCTTAGGATGCCAAAAAGCCATGCCCGGTGAAACCTCTTCCAAGTGGAATAAGTCCAATGTTTTTCCCAGCTTACGATGGTCACGCTTTTCCGCTTCCTCCATCATCAACAAGTATTCTTTTAAAGCCGGTTTACTTTCAAACGCCACACCGTAAATACGTTGCAACATTTTATTGTCCGAGTTGCCACGCCAATAAGCGCCTGCTACATGCGTTAACTTAAGCGCCTTCACAAATCCCATATTAGGTAAGTGAGGTCCGACACACATGTCGACATACTCTTCATGAAAATAAAAACCAAACTCCGTCTCATTCGGTAGGTCACGAATCAACTCAAGTTTATACGTTTCATCTCGTTCTGCAAACGTGGCAATCGCTTCTTCACGAGAAAGCATTTTTTTAACGACTGGGTACTTAGTTTTCGCCAAGGACAACATGCGTTTTTCAATCTGTTTCAATTCATCGGGCGTAATTTTGTGCTCTAGATCAATGTCATAATAAAAACCATTATCAATCACAGGGCCTATCGCCATTTTGACATCAGGGTAAAGCTGTTTTAAGGCGTGGCCTAATAAATGCGCACACGAATGGCGCATAATATGAACACCATCCTCATCACGCATGGTCACAATCTCAAGCGTGGCATCCTCATTAATTAAATCGCACGCATCCACTAACTGCCCATTTACTCGTCCAGCAATTGTCGCTTTTGCCAATCCTGCCCCAATACTTTCTGCGACTTGCATCACAGAAATCGCTTCATCAAATTGTTTAGTAGTACCATCGGGTAACGTAATGACAGGCATGAATATTATTCTCTTCAATATATTTAGTAAAACCTTGAACTAAAACGCTCTTGTTATATCAAGGTTTCAAAAGGTAAGTTAAAATTTAGCCCCGTATTTTACCAGCTTATGGCAATCGTCTGAAAGTGATTCCGGTATTCTTTCATAGAACGGACACGCTCTCTACACCATAAAACAACAGAGAAACCTTTAACTAAGAGTAACTTGATCCTATAGGAGTCTGTCGGATTTAGGATGAATCTACTGCGAAAAAGCCATTTAGGCCCATCTTTCCGATCAATTTCGTTAAATATACTCAATATTCGCCTCAAATGATCGAAAAAATGGTCTCAAAATGGCTTTCTCTCGTGACGTTCACCTAAGTCCGACAGACTCCTAGCCATTCAAAAAGCTCAAAATTTCTTTTTCAATATCCTGCTTATCAATCACTATTTTTTGTGTAATTTCTTTTTCAAACAGAGCTGAAATTTGTATTGGAATGGGGATATTGGCTTTTGTAGCGATTAAATCCAGTGCCTCTTTGTCATTCTCAATTGTTTTTCCAAAAAGAGCTTTGGCGATGACTGGGGAGAACTTTGTCCACTCTGCCGTTGAATAGGCGATGGTTTTAATGGACTTATCTTTTCGACAGAAATCGTAGGCTTTAAAGCATGTGGCCGTATGGGGACACATTAAATAACCGACTTCAAAAGCTTGTTTAATGTAGCCAAGCCCCTCTTCGTCACTGCAAAAATCGGCGGCAAATATTGATTGGACTTGTGCAAGTTCATCTTCGTTTAATGAGTAGAACTTTTCATTGTCCAACTGCAACATAAGCTCTTTTGTTCTTTTGGCACCAAAAAGATCAAATAAAATACGCTCAATATTGGACGATTTTAAAATATCCATAGCGGGCGAGGTGGTTGGAATAACAGAGACATTGCGCAAGTCGTAATGCCCTGTACTAATAAATTTGGTTAACACATTGTTGTTGTTGGAGGCGATATGAATCTGCTTAACAGGCAATCCCATTTTATAGGCATAATACCCACCCAGTGCATTACCAAAGTTACCGCTGGGTACATTTAAATAAACTTTTTCACCCATCTCAATCGCACCGATACGCACCAATTCAATATAACTATAAATGTGGTAGATGGTTTGAAAAATAATTCGACCAAAGTTGACTGAGTTGGCGGCAGAGAGTGAAATGTGATGCTCTTTAAGTGCTTCAGCAAACTTATCAGAGACCAATAACGATTTAAGCGCACTCTGCGCATCATCAAAATCGCCATGAATTCCAATCACTTTAAGGTTTTTAGCATTTTCAGTCACCATTTGTAAACGCTGGACATCAGAGGTGCCACCGTCTGGGTACAAACAAACCACTTGGACATTGTCACGATCTTTAAAGGTTTCGAGTGCCGCAGGCCCCGTATCGCCACTGGTGGCTGCTAAAATCAAAAACTTCTCTTTTTTGGCTTGTGCAACAGCAGAAAGTACTTTACCAAACGGTTGTAACGCCATGTCTTTAAAGGCTCGTGTTGGTCCATGATACAACTCACTCACGTATAAATCATCGTACACTTTAACCAGTGGTACAGGATTTTTAGGGTCGTCAAATTGATCATAAAGACTCAGGGCATCATCAATAACAGACTCGTCAATATCCACCTCAAACGCTTTTAATACGTCTTTAGCCAGTGTTTTGTAACCAGAGTAAAGATGCGCTTGAAAAAACGCTTGATCAAAAGAAGGTAAACTTTCGGGAGAGTAAACTCCACCAAAAGAAGACATGGGACTTAAGATTGCTTGTGAGAAAGTAATCGAGCTGGGTTTTTGACTATCATTACCACGTGTTTCAATAAAATTCATGCCGAGCCTATGTTTTAAAATTGGGACAAAAAATAGACCAGATTGAGCTTAATCTGGCCTCACAAAAAGCGTTGTTTAAATTGTAAGCAAATTATACAAAAAAATTTAACTCAAGTGACCTGCAATTACTTGAAATCAAGTATATTTTTGCGGTTTTATACTGTTTTATTCAATGCCGATTTAAAACGCCAAAAACGGTTAAGGTGTGCGGGCTTTAAATGGTAGCGTGTGGTACTGCCAAACTCAAAAAGCAATGAGTCAATCTCACCCTGTTTTAATGCCATCATTAAGGGT
>WFNQ01000146.1 GCA_015488565.1 Thiomicrorhabdus sp. | reverse complement strand
TGCGTAATATCAAAGCAGAGCACCGTCTTTGCTTAACGGGAACCCCAATGGAAAACCATCTTGGTGAACTCTGGGCGCTGTTTGATTTTGTCATGCCCGGTTTACTCGGCAATGACAAACAATTCAAACAACTATTTCGTACCCCCATTGAAAAACACGGCAATGCCGAGCAACAAGCGCGTCTGACTAAACGCATTTCGCCCTTTATGTTACGCCGAAGCAAAAGCGAAGTGGTTAACGAACTTCCTGAAAAAACTGAAATTATTAGCACCGTCCGATTAGGTAAAAAACAAGCTACGCTGTATGAAAGTATTCGCTTAACTATGGAGAAAAAAGTACGTGATAGTATTGCCAGTAAAGGCTTAGGGCGTAGTCACATTATGATTTTGGATGCGCTACTCAAATTACGTCAAACCTGTTGCGATCCTGCTATCCTCTCACTCAAGCAAGCCCAAAACGTCAACGAATCGGCCAAAATGGAATGGTTGATGGACAGCGTGCCAGAGATGCTGGAAGAAGGCCGACGCATTCTACTCTTCTCTCAATTCACCAAAATGCTCACCATTATTGAAAATGCCCTCATCGAACGAGGAATTGCTTACAGCAAACTCACAGGGCAAACACGTAAACGCGATGAAGCCATTGAAAAATTTAAAAGTGGAGAAGCCAATATTTTTCTCATCAGCCTCAAAGCAGGCGGCGTAGGATTAAACTTGGCCGAAGCCGACGTGGTTATTCACTACGATCCATGGTGGAACCCAGCCGCCGAAAATCAAGCGACCGACCGTGCGCACCGAATCGGCCAAAAAAATCCCGTATTTGTCTATAAGCTCATTACTGAAAACTCCCTAGAAGAGAAAATATTAGCCATGCAAGCCAAAAAACAAGCCTTAGCACAAGGTGTTTATGGCAAAGGCAAAAAAGAACAAGACGCTAAGCTCACCGCAGATGACCTAAAAACACTGTTTGAGCCATTGCAATAACGCCAGAATATGGATAAAAATACCTAAAAAGAGAGGGGGGGGAAATTTTTGTTATTTCATTAAAATAAATGCATTGCATTTTAAGGAAGACATTTTAACGATGACGCATGTCTCAATCACTTGATTTCGAACAAGCACCAAAACAACTTCAACCAGGCCAAGGATTAACAAGCCCAAGTGGCACTTTAATGCCACTCATAAAATAAACTGACCGAAGCGGCGATTAAAGATTAATGAGTCACCATTTTAGGAAGCTCTTTTGCTTGCTCAACCCAACTTTGAACTTGTGAAAGAACGGGGACTTTACGAACTAGGTTTTTTGCCTCATTTACCTCTTCCATTTTAACTTGAAGGTTTTCTGCATTACGTTGCGCCAACTCAGGAATGGTATCCACCCCTGAAAATTTAAGAAGATCCGCATACTGTGTACTGATTCCCTTTACACGAGAGAGGTCTGCACGATTCACCCATCCTAAAATCACTTTTTCACTAATGCCTGATTTTTCGGCCACATCATGACGACCTTTTTTATCACAACATAATTTTAAAAGACTCTCTAAAGAACCCACACCTGCTGCTTTCAATTTTTCTGCGTAAGCTTCACCAATACCTTCAATATCTGATAATTTTGCCATTTGTACTTCTCCTACTTTTTCATTATTGTCACTACTCAGCGTAGTTATTCATTATTTACCAAAAAACTTGCCAGCTAATCCCATTGCACCTTCTAGACCACCAACAGAATCCAATATAGAACCACCACTGCTTGCGTTATCAATCATTTGAGGAACCGCATCGCTCAACCCACCCGCGGCCTCTGATTCACTCATGCCTAATTGAGATGCAAATGCAGCAATTTTATCTGAGCCAAAAAGACTCATAATTTGATTTACATCAATGGCTTGATTGTCGCCATCTCCTAACCAAGACTGTGCCATTCCTAATAAATCACTGCCCTGCATTTTGCTCATCAGGCTAGCGATATCAAATCCACCTTCACCCCCAATTAAATTAGACAGTGCCGACATCAAAACATCTGGGTTCAGATTACTGCCTGCCTCACCACTTTGGTTACTCTTCATAAATGCCGAAGCACCTAACTTTAAAATACTTCCTACATCCATGCCTAACTCCTTACTTATTTATCCATCTTACAACCCTTAAACCAATAGTATTAACACTAATCAATAGGGTAAAAATAAGAGTATATTTAAATAAATATCATGTCAATCTTTTTATAGCCGCTAAAACATACTTTGAACTATTCTCATCATTTTGCTATTCTATATGGAAACAATTCTCATTTAGATAGAGATACCGACGCAAAATGCCTAAACTCAAAACACCGACCAAACATAATTTATTGCTTTCGCAATGCCGTTCAGGTCAAATTAGTCAAATCACCGTATTATTGGGCGATTCTAAGATCAAAATGCGCTTAGTGCATTTGGGGTTTCATACCAAAAGCATCGTTGAGTTGATTCTTATTCGAGGTCAAAACTTAGTGGTGAGTGTCGATGGCAGTCGTTTTGCCATGGATAAACACATTGCAGACTACATACAAGTTGAGCCATTATCATGAGCTCGTCCAATCACACACAAACCCTCTTTAAAAATCCATTTAAAAAATCTCTCCCCCCCTCTCAAAGCCACATAAAATTGGCTTTAATTGGTAATCCAAACAGTGGGAAAACAACGCTTTTTAATCGCCTTACGGGCAGTCAACAAACCACTGGAAACTGGCCTGGCGTTACCGTAGAACAAAAAACAGGGCGATTTGAATGCAATCAATATGACTATGACGTGGTGGACTTACCCGGCGTTTACAGCTTAGAACAAACCTCTCACAGTGGATTAGACGAACAAGTTGCCTGTCGTTATCTGCAAACACAATCAGCCGACCTCATTATCAATGTAGTAGACGCCACCAGTCTCGAACGCCAACTGTTTTTAACCGCCCAACTCCTGCACATGGGATTACCAGTATTGGTGGTGCTTAACCGAATGGATTTGTTAAAAGAACGGAACATCCTCATTGATTGCGACAAACTCGCCAAGCAACTGGGTTGCCCTGTCATTCCCGTTTCCGCTTACTACAACAAAGGCGTGGATCACCTTAAGCAACAACTTTCCACATGCCTCACACAACATCAAACACACAAAGTGGCTCTTCCAGACGAGCTACTTCAATCGGTAGACACAATACAAAAACAATCAAAACACCCTAAAGAGCGCGAGGAAAGCGACTGGAAAATATTACAGTGGCTATTACACCCTCAAACCGCACCCAGCGCACTGAAAGCGCTATGCCAAACAGAAAAACAAAGATTGGAATCGTTATATCAAGAAGAGCTGCTCCTCATTGTGGCCGACTTGTATTTTCAATTTGCCCATGATGCGGCACACGCTTGCCAAGTTCATACCGACCAATTTACTCGAAGCACTACAGACAAGCTGGATAGTTGGCTACTGCACCCCTACTTAGGAATGCCCATATTTTTAGTCATTATGTATCTGGTCTTTGCTCTCTCCATTACCATCGGCAATGCTTTTTTAGATTTTTTTGATTTAGGCGCACAAGCACTCTTTGTGGATGGCCCCTCTGCCCTGCTTGAATCCATTCACGCCCCTCATTGGGTAATCTCTTTTATTGCACAAGGCATTGGGAGTGGCATTCAAGTCGTTGCCACCTTTATTCCTGTTATTGGTGCTCTTTTCCTACTACTCTCCATTATGGAAGAGACCGGCTACATGCAACGAGCCGCACTGGTTATGGATGGCTTAATGCGGCGACTTGGCTTATCTGGCCAAGCGTTTATTCCACTCGTTGTTGGCTTTGGTTGTAACATTCCAGCCGTACTCGCTACCCGAACCTTACCCAACCAACGTGATCGAATCATGACCGCAATGATGACACCTTTTATGTCTTGCAGTGCCCGATTAACCGTCTATGTGATGTTTGCTACCGCATTCTTTACAGAACACGCCGCACTCATCGTCTTTTCACTCTACTTAGTTGGCATTATTGCCGCCATACTCACCGCACTGCTGTTAAAGCATACACTTCTGCCCGGCAAAGCCCCCGCACTGCTAATGGAACTCCCCATCTATCACAAACCTGCGGTTGTTAACGTGCTGTTAAGCACACGTAATAAACTCAAAAGTTTTATTATTGATGCAGGAAAAATCATCGTACTCGTGGTCTTGGCCATTAATTTTTTAAACAGCTTGGGTACTGATGGCTCGTTTGGTAATGAAAACCAAGAACATTCCGTGCTCAGCACCATGGCTAAACTTGCGACGCCCGTAGTAGAACCGCTTGGTATTACCGAAGATAATTGGCCAGCAACAGTGGGCATTATTACAGGACTATTAGCGAAAGAAGTGGTCGTTGGTTCATTGGATGCGCTTTACCAAAATGAAGTGCTACAACCTAAAAATGCTGAAGAATATGACTTTATTAACGCCATGCAAACGGCACTACAAACCATTCCAGAAAACCTAACCCGTATTGTGACCGATGTGTCTGACCCTCTCGGTTTACAGTCCCTTAATAATATAGAAGACAAACTCAAAATAGCCGAAGAACAAGGCTTTACACTCTCCACCTTAGACAAAATGGCACTGCACTTTGATGGCAATATTGGTGCCTATGCCTACCTATTACTGATACTGCTCTACTTCCCATGTGTTGCCACCTTTGGTGCCATTAAACAAGAACAGGGCTGGCGTTGGGCATTATGCAGCGGAGGCTGGAGTTTATTATTAGGTTACAGCGTGGCCGTTGGCTTTTATCAAGCCGCCACCTTCTATCAACACCCAACCACCGCCACTATCTGGCTAAGCCTCATCGCCAGTATAATGCTTGCCCTCTATTTTGGGTTACGCTATCAGGGTAAAAAATTACGCTCAGCAAAACAATACTGACAAAAACATTAAATAGAAAAAAAAGGGGGGGAGAAAAATGATTCTACTCGAACTAAAACACTACATAAAAAAACACCAACAAGTCACCCTCAATAACATTCAAACACACTTTGACTTATCCGAAGAAACGGCTTTAGGCCTACTTGAGTACTTACTACAACAAGGCCATGTTGTCGCACTCCAGCAATCCAGTTCATGCACAACTAAAACTTGCCACACAAACTGCGCTCAACCTCATAAAACACAACGTTATCAATGGAGTGATTCCGTTAAAAAGCCCGTTGTGATTCCTGTTCATTTACAATAAAGATGCCCCCTCCTTCTGAAGGGTATTTATCTGATTATATTAAAGTCGACACTTACCCCACTTATTAATTGTCGGCTGTAGCGCTTGGTTAGAAACGCGGGAAGCTCTGGTAAATTATTGAGCTTACAGCCTGTGCTTTTAAAAGAGTTTACCGTGTTTCGTGAGTTTTATGTTGTTTTGTTGAACCAAGGGGGGGGAATATTTTGGATTAAAATTTACTCCCCCCCTTATGAATGACATTCATCTGATTGTATTAAATTAAAGTCGACACTGACCCCAATGCCAGTAAGTTAAGGACTAACCCATTGATTATAATGAACTTTTATAGGCAGAAAAGTGAATATCATTCTTTATATTCTTCAACTTTCTGGGGTAGCTCCTACCCCCTCTAACGGCCTCGGTAGTCT
>WFNQ01000145.1 GCA_015488565.1 Thiomicrorhabdus sp. | reverse complement strand
GTTGCCTTCTGTCTCTAAAATTAGTGCCAGAGCGACTTCGCGATCCTCTGAAGTCAGGACGTTGTAAGTACGGCAGGCCGCGTTATTGGCCATAACCTCAAGACCTACGCCTTTTGATGCACAATAGGCAAATATTTTAGGCTCGGGAAAAACCTGTTTTTCGCCAGTGCCTAGAATAATTACCTCCGCTTTGCTGTCCAGTAGTTGGTCAATATTTTCAAGGGTTAATTGTGACATGCACTCACAAGGCCAATGGCTTTCGGTGGTAAATTGTGTAATAAAAAAGCTTTTGGTAAAGGTAAGTTGATTTACTTTTACCAAATTAGGGCTGTAATGCTTTACGGCAAAAATATTTGAGTCTCTGTGTTCTGTAAATTTCACTTAAAGGAATCCTTCTTTTAGTGCGCCATTAAAGCCGATTTTAGCCCTTTTTTCAATTGACGAAAAAAATATCTACTGTATCATTATTGGATTTATGACAATTCCCCTTACTTTAAGGGCGCAAAGCGTTAAACAAATCCATTTTTTTAACGCTTTTTTTATTGAAGGCAACCTCCTCGTGGCAGACGATTTTCAGAGAATAAAAAGACTTCCTCCCTATGTATTTAATATTGTAGGGGAACTTAAAGCAGACGCACGTCGTCGTGGCGAAGATATTATTGATTTTGGCATGGGAAACCCTGACCAAGACACCCCAAAGCATATCGTCGATAAGTTGATTGAAGTGGTGCAGCGAGAGGGCACGCACCGCTACTCCGTGTCACAAGGTATTCCACGGCTACGTAAAGCGATTTGTAACTGGTATAAAACCAAATTTGATGTGGATTTAGACCCTGAAACCGAGGCGGTGGTGACCATTGGCTCTAAAGAGGGGCTGGCTCATTTAGCGATGGCGACCGTGGATAAAGGCGACACCATTTTAGTGCCTAATCCCGCGTATCCTATTCATCCTTATGGATTTGTGATTGCTGGTGCGGATATTCGTCACGTTAAAATGACGCCCGATGTCGATTTTTTTGATGAACTCGAAAAGGCCATTAAAGAGTCGTGGCCAAAGCCTAAAATGCTGGTTTTAAACTTTCCGGGTAACCCAACCACGCAAACCGTTGAACTTGAGTTTTTTGAAAAAGTCATTGCCGTGGCCAAAGAGCATAATATTTGGGTGATTCACGATTTAGCCTATGCTGATATTGTGTTTGATGGTTACCGTGCGCCCTCTATTTTAGAAGTAGAAGGGGCGAAAGACATTGCGGTTGAATTTTACACGCTCTCTAAAAGTTATAATATGCCTGGTTGGCGAGTTGGCTTTATGGTTGGAAATCCAACCTTAGTTAATGCCTTAAAGCGCATGAAATCGTATTTAGATTACGGCACGTTTACCCCCATTCAAGTGGCGGCCATTGCGGCTTTAGAAGGGCCTCAGGAGTGTGTGCAAGAGATTTGCGATATGTACAAACTTCGTAGAGATGTATTATGCAGCGGATTAAATGCCATCGGATGGGAGGTGACACCGCCTAAAGCGACCATGTTTGTCTGGGCGCCTATTCCTAAAGAGTATCTTGAAATGGGGTCGATTGAGTTTTCTAAAAAATTATTAGTTGATGCAAAAGTAGCCGTTTCGCCAGGTGTTGGTTTTGGTGATTACGGCGATGATCATGTGCGTTTTGGCTTAATTGAAAATGAACACCGAACCCGCCAAGCTATTCGAGGCATTCGAGATATGTTTCGAAAAGATGGTTTGATTAAACAACATTAAAAGCAACACTAAGCGTTAGGGAAAAGCTCAAATGAATACGGTAAAAATTGGTTTATTAGGATTAGGTACAGTGGGGGGTGGAACGCTCAATATTCTTCAAAATACACTGCCTGAAATTGAAAGACGTTTGGGTCAGCGCATTGAAGTGGTGATGATTGCTGTGCGTGATTTAAACCGTACCCGTTCTGTGGACACACAAGGCATTGCACTGACAGACAATGCCGCTGATGTGGTGAATCATCCCGATGTTGAAGTTGTGGTTGAGCTGATGGGTGGGACAACACGAGCTAAAACATTGCTTGAAACCGCGATTCAGAATGGTAAACATATTGTTACCGCCAATAAAGCACTCATTGCTGAACACGGTAATGCACTGTTTGCCTTGGCAAAACAGAATAATGTTATCGTGAATTACGAAGCCGCTGTTGCGGGTGGTATCCCGGTAATTAAGGCGGTGAGAGAAGGGTTGTCTGCCAATAAAATAGAGTGGATTGCGGGTATTATTAACGGCACGGGTAATTACATCCTAACGGAAATGAAAAAACCGGGAGCGGACTTTGCCGCGGTTTTAAAGGTTGCCCAAGAGCTAGGCTACGCCGAAGCCGATCCTACCTTTGATGTGGAAGGGATTGATGCTGCACATAAACTTACTATTTTAGCCTCCATTGCGTTTGGCATTGAGTTGCAATTTAATAAAGTTTATACCGAAGGTATTAGTCAAATCACCGCAGACGACATTCGTTTTGCAGAGCAACTTGGTTATGAAATTAAACACTTAGGTGTGGCCAGCCGTGTTAAAGATGGCTACTCATTACGTGTACACCCAACTATGGTGCCTAAGTCGGTACTCATTGCTAATGTCAGTGGCGTAATGAATGCCGTAATGGCTTATGGCGACCACGTTGGCCCGACTATGTATTATGGTCCTGGTGCGGGTGCGGGGCCAACCGCCAGCTCGGTTGTGGCCGATATTATCGACGTAATTCGTTGGAAAAATCAGCCATTAGGTGATCGAGTGCCACCGTTAGGGTTTGCGGCAGACCAGCTACAGTCGGCGCCTGTTGTGTCGATTGACTCCATTGAAACCAGTTATTATTTGCGCTGTTTTGCTCAAGACCATGCGGGTGTATTGGCTAAAATCACCTCTATTTTAGCGGACTCAAATATCAGCATTGAACACCTGCATCAAGAACCTTGTACTCAAAATGACGGCGCAGCTACTTTGGTGATGATTACCAATACCGTTAAAGAGTCATTACTCAATAAAGCCATTGCCTCGTTGTCTGAGTTGGATGACATTGAAGGCGATATTATGCGTATTCGTATTGAATCGCTAGGGTCTTAAATTTCTTCCCCCCCCCCTTACTATCAAGTCGGGCTTGCCCGACTTTTTTGTTTAGAGAGATGTTATGTCTACAGCCGTTACCCTATCCATTCCTGAGTTATTTAATCCGCTTCGAATCAAAGAGGCGGATGAAGCATTAAGCACACTTAAGTTACCCGTACTGCAAACGCTACTTGCTAAAGCCGATCGCTTTGCCGCCACGCCACAAAGTCCGTATGCGCTCTCCAACTATCTATTTCATCAACCTAAGATTTCGGACACCAACTCTGCTTTTGCCGCCATTATGGCCGCCGCAGAGTTGGAGGATTACGATAAAAGCGTTTACTGGCTACGTGTTGATCCTGTTCAAATGATTGCCGACCGAGACTCCTTAGTTTTAATTCCCAGTAAAGACCTAGGGATTACTGCAGACGAATCAAATGCTTTACTGCAGGCGTTTAACCAGCACTTTGAGCAAGATAAAGTACGGCTAGAGTTTGCCTCACCACAGCATTGGTATTTAAGAATGGCGCTTCCCGTGGACTTACAAACGCACAGTATTGACTCCGT
>WFNQ01000144.1 GCA_015488565.1 Thiomicrorhabdus sp. | reverse complement strand
TTGCAGTAAGGTTTCCCAAAATGCTTTACGCGCATCAGGCGAAGGCAGACTTTTTTTGACCTGTTGGCGATAACGCCCTAATAACCCTGCCAATGACCCAAACCCAGCTGGGATTAGCGCCTCTAAACGTGCTTTCATGAGACGCGCTAAGATCGGAGAGCGCCCGCCCGTTGATACGGCGATGGTCACGGGCGAACGATCGACAATCGCGGGTAAAATAAAGTCACAATACTCGGTTTGATCGGCCACGTTAACAGGAATGTGATGCGCTTGGCAGTAATGATAAACCGCTTGATTTACGGCCTGATCGTCTGTCGCCGAAATAACGTATTTAGGTGTTGTTAAGCTATCCATAACCGCAGTCGAAAACTCGGCTGGGTGCCATGTAATAAGCCCTTCCGCCAGATGATGTTTCATCTCTGTTTTTAACTTGGGAGCCACCACCGTGACCAATGCACCCGCTTTGATAAACAAGTCCGCTTTACGCGCAGCCACCGCGCCTCCGCCTACAATCAAACAAGGTTGGTTTTTAATATCCACAAATATGGGTAAATAATCCATGTCAATCCTTTCATACTTTTACATGCTTTTTTATATATTGGCATAATACCTTAATACATAAATAAAACACTCAGTTTGTCATCATCCAATCGAAAATTAATCAATAAACAGCAAAACCCTGATAAAATCCTCTCAATCGTTACTTCAAAAAAGGAATTTAATATGGGATTTTTTAGTACCCTGTTTAACAATAAATTGACCGCTGAATTACAACAAAAAATTGAACAGGTGGTTACTGATTATCAAAACCCACTGGATGAAGTGAATGCTAAAAAAACCTTTTTATCGCCTAAATCCATCTCCGATTTAAAGCTTAAAAAAGGCACCTTAAGCTTTACGCTTGCGCTTCCCTATCCATGCAAAAGTTTATGGCCAAGTATTGAACAAACTCTGAGTCATGAGTTAACACAACTTGATGATATTCAAGCCATCACCATTATTTTTAAAACGGAGATCGTCTCTCATGATGCTCAAAAAGGTGTTTCACCTCTACCAGAGATAAAAAATATCATTGCGATTGCTTCTGGAAAAGGCGGGGTTGGAAAATCCACCACCACGGTTAACCTTGCGCTGGCCTTGCAACAGGAAGGCGCAAAAGTGGGTATATTGGATGCGGACATTTATGGCCCAAGTATCCCAACCATGTTAAACCTAACCGATAAACCCAGCTCTAAAGACGGCAAAAGTATGCAGCCGCTCTCCGCTTATGGTCTACAGGTTATGTCGATTGGAGTCTTAATTGAAGAGGACTCGCCCATGATTTGGCGTGGCCCCATTGTGACCCAAACCTTAATTCAGTTATTAAAAGAGACACAATGGCAAGATTTAGACTACCTTATTATTGATCTGCCTCCCGGTACAGGCGATGTGCAACTCACCTTATCGCAACAAATTCCTGTTACGGGTGCGGTCATCGTCACCACGCCCCAACCCGTTTCATTAATTGATGCGAAGAAGGGATTAAAAATGTTTGAAAAGGTTGAGATTCCTGTGTTGGGCATTATCGAAAACATGGCCACACATATTTGCAGTCAATGCCAACATGAAGAAGCTATTTTTGGAGAAAATGGTGGACGCGAGATGGCAGAACAGTATTCGGTGGGTTTTTTAGGCAGCCTGCCGCTAGATAAACGCATTCGAGAAGATGCCGATCAAGGTCAACCCACGGTAACCGCTGAGCCAAACAGCGAGGTGGCACAAAAATATCGCAATATGGCACATCAAATTAGCTATAAAATTGGCACACAAAAACGTAATTACGCCAATGTATTTCCAAAAATTGAAGTATTAAGTAGTTGAAGTATTAAGCCGTTAAGACAGATCTGATAGAGAGCTAAGCACTCTCTTTAGATTCAATCACAAATAGTTGATTAAATTGGGCTATTTCTAAAATATTAAGTACATTATCTCCCACATTAATCAAACGAACCCGTGATTTATCACCACGGGTTTTTTCTCTAAGCAACAGCAACATGCCTAATGCCGAACTGTCCATATAAGTGGCTTGTTCTAAATCAATGACAAACTTATTTGAATCGGTTAAATACTTTTGGCAGTTCTCTTTAAACTCTTCATAAGCGCTAACATCAAAGCTTCCAATGACAGAAATGGTTACCCCTTCCTCATCAACGATTGTTTTAATTCCCATTAGAGCTTACCTCTTTAACCGCTTTAAACATTAAGGTACTATCATAAAATAGTATCTCGGCTATCACAACCGATAAAGTGCGCACTTTGTTTTTTAAATAACACGACTTAAAAACAACGCATTGAATATCGCTATTCCCAAGTGATTTACGTATATAATATTCGGTTATCTTTTAAGGACACAAGTGGATAGAATTACATGTTAGAAACCGCAACCAGCTCGCCAAGAAAAATCCTCATTACTAGTGCTCTGCCTTATGCTAACGGCCCCATTCATTTAGGCCATCTAGTCGAATACATCCAAACCGATATTTGGGCGCGTTTTCAAAAAATGCGCGGTCACACCTGTACTTATGTCTGTGCAGACGATGCGCACGGCACGCCAATTATGTTACGAGCCCAAGCCGAAGGCATTACACCTGAGAGCTTAATAGCCAAATCATCTGAAGAACATCAAGCCGATTTTGCTGGATTTAACGTGCAGTTTGACCACTATGACAGCACCCACTCTCCTCAAAACAAAGCCTTTGCAGAACAAATTTATCTCACCTTAAAAGAGAACGGGTATATCTCTCGTAAAACCATCTCTCAATATTACGATCCTGAAAAAAAGATGTTTTTACCCGATCGTTTTGTCAAAGGGACTTGCCCCAAATGCAAAACCGATGACCAGTATGGCGATAATTGCGAAGCCTGTGGTGCGACGTACAGTCCTACGGACTTAATTAATCCAACGTCAGCCGTTTCGGGAGCCACGCCGATTGAAAAAGACACCGACCATCTATTTTTTGAACTTGGCCAATTTGAAGAGATGCTCAAAACATGGACTCGTGAAGGTCACTTACAAACCCAAATTGCCAATAAACTGGATGAGTGGTTAGAGAGCGGTTTACGTGGCTGGGATATCTCACGTGACGCGCCCTACTTTGGCTTTGAAATTCCGGGTGAAAAAGATAAATTTTTCTACGTTTGGCTGGATGCTCCGATTGGTTATATGTCCAGCTTTAAAGCCTATTGTGACCAGTCGGGGTTAAATTTTGATGACTATTGGCAAGAGAATGCCACGACGGAGCTGTATCACTTTATTGGTAAAGACATTATTAACTTCCACGCCCTTTTTTGGCCTGCGATGCTTACTGGTGCAGGCTTTAGAAAACCCACGGGCATTTTTGCCCACGGATTTTTAACGGTCGATGGTCAAAAAATGTCCAAATCCCGTGGCACCTTTATTATGGCCAAAACCTATTTAGAGCATTTAAACCCAGAGTATTTACGTTACTACTATGCGGCCAAGTTAACCAGCCGTATTGATGACATTGATTTAAACCTTGAAGATTTTGCGCAGCGGGTTAATTCTGACTTGGTAGGCAAAGTGATTAACATTGCCAGTCGCTGTGCGGGGTTTGTGGTGAAAAAATTTGATGGCAAACTCTGTGGCGAATGGTCTACTGAGGCAACGGCGTTATATCAAAGCTTTGCGGACAAATCCGAAGAGATTGCCGCCCTGTATGAAAGCCGAGACTACGGTCATGCTATGCGAGACATTATGGCACTAGCCGATAAAGCCAACGAATACATTGCCGAAACCGCCCCATGGGTATTGGCCAAAGAGGAAGGTAAAGAGGCTGAACTGCATGAGTCGGTAAGCGTAGGAATTAACTTATTCCGCATACTAATCAGTTATTTAACACCAGTTCTTCCTGTTACTTCTGACAAGGCTAATGCTTTTTTAAAGCTAAGTAATACGCAGTGGAATGACATCAAACAACCCCTGCTTAATCATGAAATTACAAAATTTAAGCCCTTACTTACCCGCTTAGAACTCGATGCCATTCAAAAAATGGTGGACGCTTCGGCCAGCACGATGAACGGCAATAAAGTACCTGATGGAAAAAAAGAGCCTAAAACAAAACAAAAATCCAAAGAGCAAGAAACGCAGCCTAAGTTTGACCCCATCGCCGATGAAATCAGTATTGAGGACTTTGCTAAAATTGACCTTAGAATTGCTAAAATCATTCATGCAGAAGCCGTTCCTGAAGCCAAAAAACTGCTTAAACTGACCTTAGACATTGGTAATGAACAGCGCCAAGTATTCGCGGGCATTAAGTCGGCCTACGAACCAGAAGCATTAATTGGTCAACTTACCGTCATGGTGGCCAATTTAGCCCCTCGTAAAATGCGCTTTGGCCTGTCCGAGGGCATGGTATTAGCGGCGGGGCCAGGGGGCAGTGATTTATACATTCTCTCTCCCAGCGAAGGGGCCACTCCTGGTATGCGCGTTAAATAGGTTTTTATAAGGCTCCCTTATGCAAGAATACATTTTAATTTTGATTGGCACCGTACTGGTCAATAACTTTGTATTGGTTCAGTTTTTAGGGCTGTGCCCTTTTATGGGGGTGTCTAAAAAAACCGATGCCGCGTTAGGAATGGGTTTAGCGACAACGTTTGTGCTTACCCTCTCCTCTGTATTAAGCTACCTTATCTATACCTTTTTGCTACAGCCATTCGGTTTGGAATATTTACAAACTATCGCCTTTATTATTGCCATTGCCGCCGTGGTGGGCTTTACTGAAATGGCCATTCACAAAACCAGCCCCGTACTGTATCAAGTATTGGGCATTTACCTCCCTCTCATTACCACTAACTGCGCGGTACTTGGCGTCGCGCTCTTAAATGTGACCCAAAATAATAACTTTATTGAATCGGCTTTTTTTGGCTTTGGTGCGGCGGTGGGCTTTACCTTAGTGATGGTGCTATTTGCGTCACTGCGGGAGCGGATTGATGCCTCTGATGTCCCTGCACCGTTTAAAGGCGCACCCATTGCACTGATTACCGCAGGGCTCATGTCCATGGCCTTTATGGGATTTGGCGGGATGGTGCATTAATATGCTGATTGCCATCCTTATTTTTGTTGGTCTTGCCTTGGTGTTTGGCTTATTGTTGGGCTATGCCGCCATTCGATTTAAAGTCGAAGGTAACCCCATGGCGGAACAAATTGACAAAATATTGCCCCAAACGCAGTGTGGCCAATGTACTTACCCTGGTTGCAAGCCTTACGCTGAAGCGCTGGCAAAAGGAGAGACCGAGGTCAACTTATGCATTCCTGGCGGTAACGATGTCATGCTGTTAATTTCAGAAATTACTGGTCTCGAACCCAAAGCGCTGGATGAGAGTATTGCTGAACCAAAACCAAAAGAGACCGCCTTTATTGATGAAGACGTTTGCATTGGCTGTGTTCTTTGCATTAAAGCCTGTCCTGTGGATGCGATTATTGGTGCCACAAAATTGATGCACACCGTCATTCAGTCCGAATGCACAGGGTGCGATAAGTGTGCGCCCGTCTGCCCTGTTGATTGCATTGATATGCGCCCTGAAAAAATCTCACTGGAAAACTGGCAATGGCCTGAGCCAACGCCACTTGCCACCCAGTATTTGGTTTCTGAGCACTCGGCCAGTAAACATCTCGCAACGGAAAAACAATCATGACCGCCCGCGCACCATTCATTCGTCTCTTTGTGCA
>WFNQ01000143.1 GCA_015488565.1 Thiomicrorhabdus sp. | reverse complement strand
TTGTTTTTATCAATCAACCCCTCTAACTCTGCCTCTAAGGTTTTAGAGTAACTTTGAATGGAAGCATCCAACACACTTTTCTTTTGAGCTTGCCCATTAATAAAAGCCACTACTAAAATTAAGACTGAAGTAAACACCGCCGCCACAATCATCATCGGTAAAAAGTTTAATTTAAACGCCCTCCCTACTGTGGCCATAAAAAAAGAGGACACAACCGTACCTTCAACCACTCTTTTTTTGCCACGTTCAACGTCTTCAAAATCTTTTTTAACACGCTGCATCTCTTCTGGCGTCAACAAGCGTTTAACCGCACTATAGCCCTGATAATTATCTTTGGAACCTAATGGAAACAAGGTAACGGACAGATAAACATCCGACCCTGATTTATTTTTTTCTATCGTATAACCATGATAAGGCTGACCCGCATTCAATACAGCCATCAAATCCTCTTGAAACGGCTGAGGAAATGCAGAGGATTGAAAATTATGAATAGAGTGATGAACCATCTCTGACAAAGAATAACCAAGCAACTCCAAATAATCCTGGTTTACTTCTACAATCGTTCCTTGAGCATCAACCTTAATCGATGGGCGCAAACTGTTCATATCGTTTCCTTTCTATAGCCATACGTGCATTCACACTCTCAATGTTACCCAAATCCTTACACTGTTTTTCACGTTTCTATATAAGGGTTGGGGTGTTATTCTTAACTTTAATATGCCTACTTTAAAAAATACGCATATTAAAATCCCGTTACAGCATTTAGGCCATGCTGTAACGGCAAGGTTAATGTTTTATTTAATCACTTTTACCGACGCGTTCACACTAGAATCATTCACATACCCTATTGAGCCAGGGTTTGAAGACACATAATTAATTACTTCAGAATCCGAATTAAGTGTTTGGGGTGGTGCCATACGCCCAGCAAACACTTTTCGCTTAAGTTTCTTTTTAACACTGGTGGCACTTTTACCAATAATATCACGGTAAAAAGCCTCTGAAGCCATGGCATTTTCTACCAACTGAACCGTAATTTTCCCTTTCCAAGCCTTCGCAACATCCTCTTTAGAGTAGCTGTCTGCTGGATTAGAAATAGCCACAACACCTGCAAAAACGGCCGATAAAGGCATCATTAAAATAAACGCTATCATTAATTTTTTCATGAAAAAGCCCTTAAAATATCGTTTCTAGTGTTAAATTTAAAACATTGGCGGATTTTAATGTTGTCGTATCATTATCCGTTAACGTATTCTGATAACCGTAGGAACCATTTTTACCAAAATCAAAATGAGTTACTTCTGCCTTAACAGCCACTTTAGAAAACTCATATTTAGCTCCCAAACTTAACCCTTTAAAATCCGAATTAACCCCTATTTCTCGATTTTTCTCATCCGTTTTTTGTGCTTGATAAATAATATACGGGGTAAGGCTACCCAAATGATAACCAAGCGTCACATACCCTCCCGTTAAATTAGGAGCCTCTTTGGCATCTTCAATCGTATTTCTAGCAAGTTCAAACGTTGCCAAAAATTCTCCATCATCATAATGAGCACCCAGTGTATAAAAAGCGCCCATATCATTATTTATATTCAGTGATTGCTGCACAGGATCCGTTGAATTAAATGCAAGATCATTCAGCTCTTTAATCGAATAACCCGCTCTAAGCTTCCAGTCATCGCCAATAAGGGCCACATTCATTCCCACTGTACTCGAATCTAGAGTATCCGATTGCTCTTGTCCAATATAAGGTTGAATTTGAAGCTCGAGATCACTTTCCGTGTAATGAGTAAAAATCATATCCGCACCATTGTAATTTAACAAATGTGCTTGTTCATAAACGGCTAAAGGCCTTGTTGCCGTGGTTCTAACATACCCCACATCCAAATACTCAGAATCTAAAAAGAATGGGGCTCTAAGACGACCTATTCGAACCTTTAAAGATTCCGCAACCTGATAACCTAAAAAAGCCATTTCAAGCGTGACTTGCATTTTTTCAGGTGTTGAATGGTCTTCAGACAACTTAATCTGCCCTGTTGCAGACAGCTTATCACTTAACTTAACATCCGCCTGTAGTCCTAATAAAGTGGTCGCACCCCAAGACCCTTTTGACGTAATATGATTGACCTCACTGCCTTTTTCATCGTGTTGTACATACCCCAACGAACCAAAACCAGAGACATTTATATTATTTGCCATTGCCGATGTTGAACCGAGTGTAATAGCCGTCACTAAAAGTGTTTTATTAAATGCTTTCATTTTTTATTCAATACCTTTTTTATTCAATACCCTTACTATTTACTCAATACTACCAGCCCTGATTAAGACAGAAAAAACAATAAATAGCAAGCGCAGCAAGATGAATGCAACCGACTAAAGAATAAAAAACAAACTTTCATAAAACTCTAGGCGTAAAAGACCCTATAAAATCCGTATAAAAATCACCCCCCTCTTTACTTACGCCCATAAAGAAAATTTACCCTTAGACTCGTATTACTAAAAAAGCCTCATCCCTATACATCTATAACTATATGCACTGATAAAATGACAAAAACATATCAAAAAAAACCTCTTTAAAAACCTTTCGGTTTTTAAAGAGGAGCATTCAATCTACTTTCAAAAAATAGCTTACCTAAAAGGTAAGCTAACCATGATGACTTTATTTAATTACTTTTACCGAAGCGTTGACACTTGAATCATTCACATATCCTATTGAGCCAGGGTTAGAAGAAATATAGTTAATGACTTCAGAATCTGAATTTAGCTTTTTAGGTGTCGCCATGCGTCCAGAAAACACTTTTCGTTTAATTTTCTTTTCAACACTAGACGCACTCTTTCCAATAATACTGCTATAAAACGCATCCGAAGCCGCTGCATTTTCAACGAGTTGAGCCGAGGTCTTTCCCTTCCATGCATTGATTACATCCTGTTTAGAATAACTATCAGCAGGATTTTCGATGGCAACAACACCTGCAAACGCAGCAGATAAAGGCATCATTAAAATAGATGCTATTATTAATTTTTTCATAAAAACTCCTTAAAACATGGTTTCTAGCGTTAAGTTTAAGACTTTAGCGGATTTTAACGTTGTGGTTGCGTTACCTGTTAGCGTATTGGTATAACCATAACCAGATCTGCCATTCTCGCCAAATTCAAAATTCGTAACCTCTGCTTTTACTGCAACACCAGAAAACTCATATTTTGCCCCGAGGCTCAACGCCTTAAAGTCTGAGTTCACACCAATCGCTTGGTTTTTATCATCCGTTTCTTGTGCTTGGTAAACCATATAAGGCGTAAAACCATTAAATTGATACCCTAAGATAAGATAAGCCCCTGTTAAATTAGCAATGGCTTTCGCATCTTCTACATTTCGCTTTGCAAACTCAACCGTTGCTAATAATGCACCATTATCATAATTAGCACCAAGAGTTAAAAATGAACCCATGTCGTCATTTAAGTAGAGCCCTTCTGTTGCAGCATTTACTTGATAAGCAGGGTTATTCATCTCTCCAACAGTATAGCCCGCCCTCACTTTCCATTCATCTCCTGCAATAGAAGCATTAATCCCAGCAAGATAATTAGCATCTAATTTTCCGCCTCCACCAACTTGACTAAAGTCCACCTCTACTTGTTCTTTACCAATATAAGGCTGTACTTGAAACTCTAAATCACTGTCCGTGTAATGCGTAAAAATCATATCCAAACCATTATAATTTGGAAAAGGGGCCTGTCCATAAACAGCAAGAGGAGAGGTTGCCATCGTTTTAACATACCCTACATCCAAATACTCCGAATCCAAATAAAAGGGCGCTCTAAGACGACCGAGACGAACCTTTAAAGACTCCGTCGCCTGAAACCCTAAAAAAGCCATTTGAAGCGTCATTTGCATTTTTTCGTCAATCGTTGCATCTTCTGACAGCTTAACCTGTGCTGTCGCAGATAATTTCTCGCTTAACTTAACTTCTGCTTGCAACCCCAATAACGTTGTTTGACCCCAAGATCCTTTTGACGTCGTGCCATTGACTACACTACCTTTTTCATCATTTTGTGAATAGCCGATTGTTCCAAAACCAGAAACATTCACATCAACAGCCATTACGGATGTTGAGGAAAGCGTTATTGCCGTAACCAAAAGTGTTTTATTTGTAAAAGTTACGACTTAATCTGACACTGCTCTTGAAAAAGAGCGAGTTCCTCGTTTTGATATGTAGGTGTTCAATCATCAATCAAAACGAAGGAAACTCACAATGATTAATAGTAATCAAAAAATCATTAAACACAAAGTCGGATTGTTA
>WFNQ01000142.1 GCA_015488565.1 Thiomicrorhabdus sp. | reverse complement strand
GTTCTGCAAATGCCACGGTATGAAAAGGCAGTTGATTGACCCATTGTAAAAACTGCCAAAATGGATGCCACGCCATATCCAATAAGCCAATCATCCATTGCCCTGCTTCAACCGATATTAGCCCAATCACCGAAGAAAGAAATAACCAAGGCAACCCCAACAAGCTAATAAAAGGCACCGCGATAACATTGGCGATAAAGCTGTAAACGGGCAAACTATGAAATGCCCAAACCAAAAATGGCGCTAACCCCAAGGTTAAGATTAACTGAAGCCACAGCACGGTTTTAACCCCGTGAAACCAACGCTGAGAACGCGTTAATTTTTCGACCGTTCCATCAATTAAAACGTGAGGTTCTGGTGACTTAATAAGGGGGGATTTTAGAGCCATAAAAATCAGTGACACCGCAATAAAAGAGAGCCAAAACCCAAAACTTAATACTGAGGTTGTATCTAATAACACAATAAGTAGCGCCGCCAACGCCAAAGCAGACCACGGCTGAAAGGTACGTCGTACCAACACAAAGCCCAGTACCGCAACCACCATCAACCATGCTCGTTGTGTTGGAATAGAAAAACCCGAAACGATTAAATACAACGTAGCAAACAACAACCCACCCAGTGCCGCAAATTTAGGCAAGTCCACCATCGTCTGGCGATACCCTGCCCAGCGCCAAACCTGTTTAAAAAACCAAAAGCCTAAAAAAGCGATAATGCCCATGTGCAGCCCCGAAATCACCATTAAATGAATCGTGCCGGTATTTTGTAACAATACCCAGTCTTCGGAGGCAATGTCCGACTTATCACCAAAGGTTAATGCTCGATAAAAAGGGGCATATTCACTGTTTTCAAAGACGCGGTTTAATCGTGATGCCAAACTGTTGCGCCAAGTAAATAAACTCATCACAGAAGGGGCTGACATTTTTTGCATCACTCCATCAAAGCGCGCCTCCAAACGTTTCTCTTTTTGAGTAAACGTCTTAATGTACCCCGTAGCCGCAATTCCTTGTTGAAATAACCATCTTTCATAATCAAACCCAGTCGGATTTATGGCCGCATGATTCGCCTTTAACTTCACACGAAAACGCCACCGCTCCCCTAATTGCGGTAAAGAACGCTTTTTCAAAAACGCATGGCGATTAACATACCAATTAAGGGTGACAAGGGGTTTGAAATAAAAGGGGTAAGAAGCAACGGATTCCATGGCGAAGGGAGAGTGGAGCCTAATATCATCCACTTTTATCTTATATTTTATCCGTAGTCTATTTTCACTAAGTGATTGATTTGGCAATTCAATAATGGTTCCAACCATCCACACAGGTTGATTTAAAACACGATCAGGAACGGTTGGCATAAAAAAAGTCTGCCAAAACACCCATGAGATGCCTATAATGAAACCTAATATGCCATTGAGTACCATTAAAACTTTAGTTTGATGGTTGAAAGATAAAAAGTGAAACCCCAATGACACACGCTCTGTACGAACGAGCCAAATTAACCACAACAACCCAGCCAAAAAACACAACGTAACCAGTCCAAACCAGACAGGCGGATACGCTGTTTGTTGATAAAACAGTAAAACCCCTACAATAAAGACTAATACAAAACGAAGAAACATGCCTAAAAAGCTCATTAAACGTTATATTCCGACCCCCGAAAAAATCAAAAGCTTAAAAGGCTTAGGTTTTCTCGGGACATGGCTACATAATCCCAGTATATGGCATTTACATCGTTACTCGGTCTCTAAAGCCTTTTTAATTGGTCTGTTTTGGATGTCCATCCCTATTCCCTCTCAAATGCTGTTTGCCGCATTATGCGCCATTATTTTTAGAGCCAACCTGCCATTAAGTGTTATCTTGGTCTGGATTAGCAATCCATTAACCATGGGCCCCATCTTCTATTTTAACTATGTTGTTGGCACCTACCTTTTAGGCCAAGAACCCGATGAAAACCTCCATTTTGAACTCAGTTGGGACTGGATGATGAACATGTTAGGTGACTTATGGCAACCCCTCTATTTAGGCAGCATCGTCGTCGGCATGATACTCGGTATTACCTGCTTTATCCTCATTCGATTACTCTGGCGCCAACAGGTCGCTAAAAACTGGAAATTACGCCAAGAACGACGCAAAAACTCAAAAAAAACGCACTGAATGGATATTTTTGCGCATTATTTTTAAAAACATTAACAAAAAACCCTTTAAAAAAGGTATATTAACCCTCGATACACCACTTAATATAAATCAATTTTTGATTATATTTTACTGAGGATAATATGCACATGAACAAAATTTATTTCTTTCTACTTACCGCCCTTCTAGCCTCTTCCAGTGCCTATGCCGAATGGCGATTAAAAAATGCCGACTCCAATGTTTATTATGTCTCCACAAAAAATGTTACGACCAGTGAATTAAATTACTTTAATACCTTAACGGGAAATATTGATGAAAAAGGACAGCTTAATATTAAAATTAATTTAGAAAGTGTCGAAACAGAGGTTCCTATCCGAAATGAACGCGTAAAATCCATGTTATTTGAAGTCCTAAGCTACCCTAAAGCCGTCATAACGGCATCCATCGACCCCAAAAAACTAACAGAGTTAGATGTTGGAAGTACTTACATCGATACCATTGGTTTTAAACTCAACCTTCATGGAGTAACACAAGAGTTAAGTACCACAGTAAAAGTGCTCAAACACGCTGATGGTGATCTATTAGTCACACCAATGACACCTATCCTTCTGAATAGTACTCTTTTTGGCTTTGAAAAAGGCATTGAAAGGTTGCGTAAAATTGCACGACTGGAATCCATTAGTCCAACCGTACCCGTCACATTCAATCTAACATTTGTCCCTCAACCCTAATTTCTAGGTAGAAAACAGTAAAAATTCTTCAACTAGGTCTAAATGGGAGGTATCATCACTACCTTCTTTTCCTATTTTTTTAACGTTGAGGTTTTTATTATGAGCAAATCGTCCAAATTAACCATGACAAATGGTTGCCCTGTTGCAGACAATCAAAATGTACTCACCGCAGGGCCTCGAGGCCCCATGCTATTGCAAGATGTATGGTTTTTAGAAAAACTGGCGCATTTTGATCGAGAAGTGATTCCTGAACGACGTATGCACGCCAAAGGTTCAGGGGCTTTTGGTACCTTTACCGTTACCCACGATATTAGCCAATACACCAAAGCTAAACTATTCTCCGAGGTAGGCAAAAAAACAGACCTTTTTGCGCGTTTTTCGACCGTTGCTGGAGAACGTGGTGCGGCCGATGCCGAACGTGATATTCGAGGATTTGCCCTTAAATTCTATACCGAAGAGGGGAATTGGGATATCGTAGGAAATAACACCCCCGTTTTCTTTTTAAAAGACCCTTTAAAATTTCCTGACTTAAATCATGCCGTCAAACGTGACCCTCGTACCAATATGCGCAGCGCACAAAATAATTGGGATTTTTGGACCTTACTACCAGAAGCACTACATCAAGTAACTATTTTAATGAGTGACCGTGGCAATCCAAAAACCTACCGCCATATGCATGGTTTTGGTAGTCACACCTTTAGCTTTATTAATGCCGATAATGAACGATTCTGGGTTAAGTTTCACTTTAAAACCCAACAAGGTATTCAAAACTTAACCGATGAAGAGGCCGAAAAACTCATTGGCCAAGACCGAGAAAGCCACCAAAAAGACCTTTATGACAGTATCGAACAAGAAAATTTCCCACGTTGGGACTTTAAAATACAAGTCATGCCCGAAGCGGATGCTCAAAACTATCGCTTTCACCCATTTGATTTGACTAAAATCTGGTCACACAAAGACTACCCTTTGATTGATGTAGGAGTCATCGAACTCAACCGTAATCCAGAAAACTACCATGCCGAGGTGGAGCAAGCGGCATTTAACCCTGCTAGCATTGTGCCGGGTATCGCTTTCTCACCCGATAAAATGTTACAAGGTCGCTTATTCTCATACGGCGATGCCCAGCGCTATCGCTTGGGTATCAATCATGCTCAAATCCCCGTCAATGCGCCGCGCTGTCCTTATCACAGCTACCATCGAGATGGCGCAATGCGCGTAGATGGTAACTTTGGTAGCACCAAAGGCTATGAGCCTAATAGCCTAGGCGAGTGGCAAGAGCAGCCGGAACACCAAGAGCCACCATTAGATTTATTTGGCTCTGCTGACCACTGGGATCATCGAGAAGATGACAGTGACTACTACACTCAAGCGGGCGATTTATTTCGATTAATGAACCCAGAACAACAGCAAGTTTTATTTGAAAATACCGCTCGTTCTGTTGGCGGCGCCAGCATTGATGTTCAAAAGCGCCATATTGATAACTGTCTAAAAGCAGACCCTTTGTATGGCGCTGGCATCGCTAAGGCATTAGGACTCTCTGAATAAACCCCCTTCGAAAACCTAAGGCTTTATATTGTGTGCATATAAAGCCTTTTAGAGAGCTAAAAACTTCCCCCCCCCTATTCTTTAATATTTCTCTCATAATGCCAACAAACCCTTTACAATGGCCAGCCATTCAATCATTCTGATATAAGGCCGTATTTCGTGGCATTAAAACCAACCATTTATAAATTTAACGTTGCACTTTCTGATCTAAATCGTAATTATTACGACACGCTCCATTTAACTGTCGCACAACACCCTTCCGAAAACAGTGAACGTATGATGACTCGGGTACTGGCATTCTGCCTGAATGCACAAGAGAATTTAACGTTTACCAAAGGGTTAAGTGCCATTGAAGAACCCGATTTATGGGTTCGTAGCCTAGACGATCAACTTTTATTATGGGTCGATATTGGGGAACCTGCCGTAGACCGTATTAAAAAAGCGAGCCGACAAGCCCGTGCAACAAAAGTATATAGCTTCAACAGTAAATCTGACGTTTGGTGGGAACAAAACAAACATAAACTTCAACGGTTAAATGTCTCCATCTACCAGTTTCATTGGCAAGATATTCAATCGTTGGCCTTACTGGTTGAACGCACCATGGACTGCTCGGTAACCATCACAGGTAATTCAGCTTACATTGCAACGGCTCTGGGTGAATGTGAAATACCATGGATTGAACTTAAACCCTAATCCATAAAAAAGCCATCTTAGAAAATAGATGGCTAAAAGAGTGGGTGGCGAATCGAAAAAACCTTCAATAAACGCTAAAATTCCGCATCATAATAAATCTTCTGCACATCATCTAAATCATCTAAATAAGCTAAAAACTGATTAAAACTCTCCAAATCATCACCTGAAATAGGGGTGTTAATTTTAGGCACAAACTGAATTTCATCCACCTCAAATACAATCTCTCCAAACGCTTCTGATAACGCCTGCTTGGCTTTTCCATATTCAGTATGAGGCGTAAACACCGTCACAACACCCTCTTCGCATTCAATATCAGAGACATCTACATCCGCCATCATCAATGCTTCTAACACCTGCTCTTCATCCCCTTTAAAGACCAATATAGCGGAATGGTCAAACATGTGGCTCACACTGCCTTGCGTACCAATTTTACATTTCACTTTAGTAAAACAGTGGCGAACATCACCAAAGGTTCGATTTGGATTATCGGTTAGACAGTCAATAATAACCATCGTATTACCTGGACCATACCCTTCATAACGGGCTAAAGCAAAATCTTCCCCCCCCCCTCCTGCGGCTTTGGCAATCGCTTTTTCAATCACATGTGTCGGTACTTGGCTTTTTTTCGCTCGCTCAATCAAGCCTCGTAACGCCAAGTTACCTTCTGGATCTGTACCACCTGATTTAGCACAAACATAAATTTCACGACCAAACTTGCCATACACTTTTGTTTTTGCGTCAGCCGTTTTTGCCATGGATTCTTTACGGTTTTGATAAGCTCTGCCCATTCCTGTTTGCTCCAAGTAAAAATTAAAGGCTAAATTTTACACGATACCTATTTAAGTTCGTGATTTTTTAATCCTAATTCTGGTTACTTGGTACAATAATCGCACCATTATTCATAAACATAGTAACTATAAGACCATGAATCGCCGTAAAAAAATAATCAAAAAACTATTAAAAAAAGCCAAGCAAGCACAAGCTAAAAAACAGCCTAAGCTAAAAAAGCGCTATATTGCAAAAGCAGACCGAGAAACAGAAATACAAAAAGAACCTCAAGAAACCTCTCATTAAAGACTAAATAGAATCATAAAAATAAAAACCTCCTCCTTACCCCTCCTGTCTTAACAACACGACTGAAACTAATAAATTAAATAAGACAGCTACATATACCCTTATCATAAATTTTAATATTATTCATTTATTCCCATATATAGGGGTAAAAGCCCATAATATCCCTAAATAATGCCATGTTATTGGTCAAACTATATTTAATCGTGAGTAATTAACTAAAATACTCTTTGACATTCCCTTAAATTACTATAGAATCATTTTCGAGCTTGAAATTTCGGTTTTATATTTATGCACAATTCGATGTACTAGTTTTAGTGATCGTTCCTGTTATTCATAAGTAATCGCAACACATTTCAGCCCCACGGTTCTCTTAAATAATTAAGGGAGCTTTTAATTACTAATGAAAAAAAGATAGGATATCTAATTATGTCTACTACTACTGGTACAGTAAAATGGTTTAACGAGTCAAAAGGTTTTGGTTTCATCGAGCAAGAGTCTGGTCCTGATGTTTTTGCACATTTCAGTGCAATCACTGGTTCTGGATTCAAAACACTTGTTGAAGGTCAAAAAGTTGAGTTCACTGTAACTCAAGGTCAAAAAGGACCACAGGCAGAAAACATCGTAGCACTTTAAGCTAAGATTTTGCCTTTCAACCTGTTTTAATATGGGTTGAAACCAAAAAAAGGGAAATATTAAAATAATATTTCCCTTTTTTTATGCCCTAATTTTACTCTATACCCAGTAAACACTCATACATTTACTGGATAAAAAGACTACGCATGCTTCTCGTTCATTTTTTCTAATGCCGCTAAGACTTTGCCATTAATTTTCTTAGGCTTCATCTTTGACAACAAACCCAATGCTTCATCAATATGAGTAATAGTATAAATATGAAACTTGCCTTTTTTAACGGCTTTGCGAACATCGGAATTTAACATTAAATGACTGGCATTTGCTTTAGGAATAATCACCCCCTGTTCACCCGTTAAACCGCGCTCAAAGCAAATTTTATAATAGCCTTCTATTTTTTCATTCACCCCGCCAATCGGCTGAATTTCACCAAACTGATTAATCGAACCGGTAATCGCCAAATCTTGACGCATCGGCACCTGTGCAATTGAAGACAACAGTGCTAATAACTCTGCTGAAGAGGCCGAATCACCCTCTACACCATTATAAGACTGCTCCATCACAATCGAGCCACTAAACCCTAACGCTCTTTTCTTCATATACCGGCCACGAATATAACCGGAAAGAATCAGCATTCCTTTAGAGTGAATCGGCCCCGCCATATCCACTTCTCGTTCAATATCCAACACCCCTTCATCCCCAGCTGAGGCTTGTGCCGTAATCCGAACTGGCTGACCAAACGATTGACGCCCCACCGTTAAAACCGTTAAGCCATTCACCATGCCCACATGCGTTCCCATGGTGGAAATTAAGACTTGTTGCTCGGTAATAGCGCGATGGTAATACTCCTCCATTAATCCTGTATGAAATTCCCGCTGTTGAATCGTGGCTTCAATGGTCTCTCGACTCACCTCTTTTTGCCCACTAGCACGAGCAAATGCATAGGCCTCAGCCAATACATCTCTTAAAATTGCTTTATTGGTATACAGTCGTCCTTCATCTTCTGCCATTCGAGAGGCGTACTCAATTAATCGTTCAAAAGCCGAAGGAGCAACAGGCAGGTCATCCCACTCCGAAATTTCAGCGGAAATCTGTTTGGCTAACGTTAACTCATGTTCCGAAGTGCGGGAGAGCTCTACCTCAAACTCCACTTGCACCTTAAATAGTCTTTCAAATTGAGCATCAATCGATTGCAGCGCATAAAAATGTGAGGCTTGCCCTGTTAACACAAGCGTTAATTCCAGTGGAAAGTCAGGTAAATGGTAAGGTACAACGCTGGTCGTTGAAGGGACATCAAACGTCAGTCGTTTACTCATCAAAGCGGCTTTTAGGTTAGACCAAATTTCAGGGTCTTTTAACACCGCTTGAATATTAACAATCAAATACCCACCATTGGCCTGCTGTAGTAATCCCGCCTGATGATTCATCGCCAAACTAACGGTGTCTACAGCCGTCGCTGCCGCTGAATTAATTGTGTAGCCAAACAATTTAGGAATAGAGGCATTTTGTTCATAAATAACAGGAGCATGTTCTAGACCACGATGATCCACCAATAAATTAACTTCAAAAATAGACAGGCCTTGCTGCTCCGATAATAGCTCCTCCATACTTGGTTGCGTACTTGAAGTCACTTGCTCTTCTCGTTGGTCCCAAAAAAGGTGCAATTTAGACACCACACTCTCTTGCAGACTATTTAAATACGCAATCACTTCAGGCGTTTTGCCAAAGTTTGCTTGTAGCTCTTTAATCAGAGGCTCCAGATGTTCATTAACCACCTCTGTGTTCAATGCTTTACCCGCATCTAAAAACTCATGTTGCAAAAAAGGGAAATGTGTTAGCCCTTTATTTAACGCTTCTTCAACCTGGTCAAACGCACTTAAAAACTGTTTTTGGAGTGGCTCATCCAATTTTTTTAAGTCCAGCATTCGATACGGTTTTCCGTCAACGATCGCATGCAGCACAAAACTATTTTCAGTTTGATTAATCTCGATATTCAACGCTTCGGCTAATGTAAATGCTGGCGCTAATGCCGCTTCTTGTTTCTCTGCCAACTCATTCTCTAACTGCTGACTTTTTAGCTGATAGGCATGACCATCAAACAAAACAGGAAGCTGGGTTTTAAGTTGCGTCACAAATTGCTCTAATGCGACCTTAAAATGAAACCCCTGTCCGGCTTCAAAATATAAATATTGAGTTTTACTGGCTTCACTAAAGTCGGATACCAATACGACATCGGAAGGCAAAGGCTTTTGTTCCGCGGCTTTTTTGAGCATTGCTTTCGTCATGCCAATACGACCAACGCCTGGTTCGCCCATAATAAAAATATGGTTATGTTTACGCTTTAAGTGCAACCCAAAGCTTAACGACTGATACGCTCTAGGGTGAAAATGCTGCATAAACGCAAGCAATTCAGCATCCTTATCTTTAATTTTATCCAGAGCAATATCATTCGGATTTAATTCTGTAAAACGATATAACTGGGCGGCGGATAGCTTTTCCATAGACAAATTTCTTCTCTTTTGAGGTATTTAGTTGAATCCACTATACCAAATTTTTAAACCGATTTAATACGTGTTTAATGAACAAGAAGTTATAATCCGAATTCAAGTGAGACCTTTGCACGATACAATCACAATAAAACAGAGCTAAAAACGCGTTAAAACACAATGAATGAACAAACCATTACTCCCCTCACTCAACTGATAAGCCCTCTTTTTGAAGCAAATAAGATTACCGTTTATATGAAACGAGAGGAGCTTAATCACCCCCATATTCAAGGCAATAAGTGGCATAAACTTAAATTCAATATTCAAGAAGCCTTAATACAGCACAAAACCACATTATTAACCTTTGGAGGAGCTTACTCTAACCATATTGCGGCAACGGCCGTAGCCGCTCAAGAGGCAGGGTTAGCAAGCATTGGAGTCATTCGAGGAGAGGAGTTGGCCGAGCAACCTGAAAAGTGGAGTCATACACTTAAGGAAGCGGCTAAAAATGGCATGGAATTTTTGTTTATCAGTCGCTCTGAGTATCGTAATAAATCAACAAACAACGCATTAAAACAACTACAAACATGTTTTCCAAATGCCTATATTATTCCAGAGGGCGGTTCAAATACGCTAGCGGTCAAGGGGTTTCAACCGCTGATGCAACAAATAGAGAAACAATGTCCAGATTGGACTCATCTGTTTAGTGCCGTTGGAACAGGCGCGACATTAGCGGGTCTCATAAAATATGCCTCTGTTAAAAACAACCGTCTTAACCATACGCGTATTATTTTAGGCGTTCCTGTTCTAAAACAGGGTGACTATTTACGACCTCAAATTAATGAATGGATTGCAGAAACCCCCGTCAATTCTTGGCAGCTATTAACAGACTATCACTGTGGCGGTTACGCTAAAACCCCTGACGATTTATTACAAAAAAAACACCAATTTGAACAAGAGTTCGGCATTCCGCTTGATCCAATCTATACCGCAAAAATGGTGTATGCCTTTTACGACCAACTCAAACAAAACAAAATTAAACCGGGCTCTAAGGTCATTTTATTGCACACCGGTGGGCTACAAGGAAACCTATAAACTGGATCGCATTACAATCATAACCACTTAATTTAAAACAAATTATACTCATAGTAGTTAATCAAGACAACCACCAACCCCATCAACCAGGCCAGTTCCATCACTTCAATCATGGCACCTGCAGTATCCCCTGTCATTCCGCCCGTAATCGAAATCATTACCCAGCGTACCCAAAACCAAACAACAACTAACCCTAAAAATAGGTACGGATTCACCCAAATAACCACGATACTCAGCAGTAGCATCCAGCCCCAAAGTACATAACGATTTAGGTGTAAAAACATATCTTGAGCAATACCATCTAAACTCACATATTGCGTCACAGGCATTAAATTAATCGAAGCAATGCGTCCAACAATCGGCGCTAAAAACAGAAACAGCCACGCTTGATAGTCAATAATTACAACCAATACCGTCCATTTTAAAATCAACATCAAAACAAGCGCAACGCCGCCGCCAGTGCCAATCAAACTGTCCTTCATCACCGCCAGTGCTTTTTGGGGGTCTCCTGATGAACTCAACCACCCATCTGCGGTATCCGCAAGACCATCTAAGTGTAATCCTCCGGTACTCCATACCCAAAAAGCCAGTACCATCCCTGCCACAATCTGAGAAGGCAACCAAAGATACAGTTGTGCGACCACAACCAATAACAGCCCAATCAACCCACCGACAACAGGAAACCAATTAATCGCTCGCCCCATATCCTGAGCCGAAACAGAATCATACTGAATACTAGGAAAACGGCTTAAAAACTGAACAGCCAACCAAAATGATTTAAACATTTAAAAAAACCTTAAAAAGAGAAGGATAATACTTGATACAAAATAGACAGATTAGATCTTTAGTCCCTAATTCTTAGAGGTTAAAGGGGATTGCACCAACTCGACCAATTGAATAAAGTACGGATTCGAAAAAGCAGGCGCTTTAACAAGATCACACTCCAAAGCAAAGGATTCCAACGTAATTCGAGCAGCAAAATCAATTTTTAATTGAAACAGCGCCTCATTGCTCAACCCTAAAATATGTTTTAACAAAATCCGCATTACACCACCATGCGTCACGACCAATACATGATTAATCACATCACG
>WFNQ01000141.1 GCA_015488565.1 Thiomicrorhabdus sp. | reverse complement strand
TCGGACAACCACCGACTGACCTTTAAGCCCGTGAATTTAAGCCCCAAGCACCACGACTCCGTTAAGCCCGTTCCTCGTGTGTATTAAATGTACTAAGAAGGTTATAAAATGAAATTTATTATCAGTCGCTACAATCCAGAAACCGATAAAGAGCCGTACGAACAAACCTTTGAGCTAGACAATGCTTTGCTTTCGACAGACAGCATGTTACTCGATGCCCTGCATTTACTGCGCGAGCAAGACCCAAGCATCGCCTATCGTTCTTCTTGTCAAGAAGGGGTATGCGGTTCAGACGGCATGAACGTCAATGGTAAAAACTGTTTAAGTTGTGTCACCTCTCTCTCTGGCCTTGGCGATACCATTACCCTAAGACCCTTGCCCGGCTTGCCAATTATTAAAGACTTAATTATCGACATGACCCTGTTTTACAAGCAGTATAAAGCGGTCAAACCTTTTTTAGAAACCCTGCCACTCAACTTAGAAGAAGAACACTTACAAAGCCCTGAAGAGCGCGCCAAATTAGACGGTGGCTATGAGTGTATTCTATGTGGTTGTTGCTCAACCAGTTGCCCTTCCTTTTGGTGGAACCCCGATCAATTTGCCGGCCCTGCCGCTTTGCTTGCCGCCAAACGGTTTGTGGTCGATTCTCGCGACATCAAACACATTGACCGCCTTAAAGAGCTAGACAGCGCAACGACCACGTTCCGCTGTCGTCACATTCAAAATTGCACCGATGCCTGTCCAAAAGGCCTTGCGCCCAGTCGTGCAATTCAAGAACTTAAATCCATTATGGTAAAAGACCTATGAGCACTGCTCACTCAACATTAACAGGCAGTGCATTCAAAAACTGGCGTAAAAAAAGTCTGTTCTTAGCCAAGCGTGGTAATTTAGAGAGTGAGTTGTTGCTGGCAAAATACCTAGACTCACTAAAGGAAAGTATTGCCATCGAAAAAGCAGAACTGTTTCGTGAATTGTTAAGTGAAAACGACCAAAATCTTTTTCGCTGGCTCATGACCTTTGACCCCAAAATGCCCCACAAAACGGTAAAATCTCCCGAAAAATACCTTCCGCTTATTCAAGAAATTCGAGAAAACTACTTGAAATAAGTTGAAACACTGTTTTTTACTGGTTTTCAGCTCCAATTCCTGATACAATCCGCCCAAATTTTATTATCAAGGGTTTACTTAATCACATGGCAAAACAAGACGTTATTGAATTCGACGGAGTCGTACTAGAAACATTACCAAATACTTTATTTAAAGTAGAGTTGGAAAATGGTCACCAAATTTTGGCACATATCTCTGGCCGTATGCGCAAAAACTACATTCGAATTTTAGCGGGCGATGCGGTAAAAGTTGAGCTTACGCCATACGACCTAACCAAAGGTCGTATTACTTACCGCGGTAAGTAAGGTCACATAGAATAAATAAAAATTCTTGATAAAAAAAAAGCCTCTTAGCACACACGTTGCTAAGAGGCTTTTTTTATTGAAACCAAAAATTTACCCCCCCCTGCTCAACGCATTAAAAAAGAAAACATCAGTGATTTATGATAACCGTAATTACAGATATTTGCTTTTTAGCCCCCTCCCCTGACAAGGGGAGGGCTGGGGTGGGGTTTGTTTTTACGAGTGATACCTGACAAATACCCCCTCCCAACCTCCCCCTTGTCAGGGGGAGGAGTTAAAGAGCAAGCTTTTATCCCCTCTTTTCTTTATTCCCTATTATTTTTTCATGCCCATCTTAGTGACATTAAAATGCAATGCGTCTTTCACGCAATCAATCTCGACTGTTCCGCCTTTTTGCAGGTCTCCAAATAAGAGCTTATCGGCCAAAGGTTGTTTGATTTTATCTTGAATCAATCGTGCCATTGGTCTTGCGCCCATTAGAGGATCGTAGCCCGCTTTAGCCAACCAAGCTCGTGCCGCATCGGTTAGGGTTAAGGTGACTTTTTTCGCTTCCAGTGTACTTTCTAGCGCGTAGATAAACTTATTGACCACCGAGGCCATCGAGGCTTTAGATAAACGATTAAATTGCACCACGCCATCTAAACGGTTACGAAATTCTGGCGTAAAGACCTTTTTAAGCTCGGCATCAAAATCCATGGTATGGTCCTGTTCGGCAAAGCCCATGCTGGCTCGTGCCATCTGTTCCGCCCCCACATTAGAAGTCATGATTAAAATGATATTTCTAAAGTCGGCTTTACGGCCATTATTGTCGGTAAGGGTGCCATGATCCATGACTTGCAACAGCAAGTTAAATACATCGGGGTGCGCTTTTTCAATTTCATCCAACAACACAACGGCATGAGGTTGCTTTGAAACGGCTTCGGTTAATAAACCACCTTGGTCATAGCCAACGTAGCCCGGAGGCGCACCAATTAAACGAGAGACGGTGTGACGCTCCATGTATTCCGACATATCAAAACGTAACATCTCAACATTTAAATGCTTGGCAAGTTGCTGTGCTAACTCGGTTTTTCCCACCCCTGTCGGCCCAGCAAACAAAAAAGAACCCGTGGGTTTATTCGAATCGCCTAAGCCAGAACGCGCCAATTTAATCGCCAAACTGACTTGCTCAACCGCATGGTCTTGACCAAACACAACACGCTTAAGACTCTCGGCCAAATCTTGTAATTTATTGCGCTCTTTTTGAGTAATTTGAGAGACAGGAATACGCGCAATACTCGCCACGACCTGTTGAATCTCTGGCACACCAATCTGCTTTTTACGTTTGGAAGCGACCGCTAAGGCTTGTTTAGAGCCCGCTTCATCAATGACATCAATCGCTTTATCGGGTAGGTGTCTGTCACTTAAGTAACGCGCTGACAGTGCTACCGCTTCTTTTAACGCGGGCAAGGTGTATTTCACTTGATGGTGCTCTTCGTATTTGGATTTTAACCCTTTTAATATCTCAAAACTCTCTTGAATACTCGGCTCTTTTACGTCCACTTTTTGAAAACGTCGTGCCAAGGCGCGGTCTTTTTCAAACACGCCTCTAAATTCTTCATAAGTGGTTGCGCCTAAACAACGAATTTTGCCCGAAGACAGCGCAGGTTTCATTAAGTTAGAAGCATCCATCGCCCCACCTTGCACCGCACCCGCCCCAATCACCGTGTGAATTTCATCAATAAATAAAATGGCATGAGGTTGCTCTTCTAGTGCATTTAAAAGTGCTTTAAAACGCTTCTCAAAATCACCACGATAACGCGTTCCCGCTAACAAAGCCCCCATATCCAAGCTATACACCACCGCATCGCTTAATAACTCAGGCACGTTATGGTGAATAATTTGATACGCCAGCCCTTCTGCCACAGCGGTTTTACCCACACCTGGTTCGCCAACTAATAGAGGGTTATTTTTACGGCGACGACTTAAGATCTCTAAGGTACGGTTTAGCTCCCAATCCCGACCAATAATCGGATCAATACGTCCCAACTCCACTTCTTTATTTAAGTTGGTGGTATAAGCCTCAATCGGAGACGGTTTTTCCTTGTCTTGTTCGGCGAGCTTATCGGTATTGGGCTGAAAATCCGCAGCTTCCGATGCGGTCACGCCATGAGAGAGATAACTCAATACATCCACTCGCTCTACACCATGACTCTCCAACAGATACACCGCTTGCGAATCTTGCTCAGCATAAAGCGAAGCCAATACATGCACTGCCGTCACTTCTGGGTAACCATTGGACTGGACTAAATAAATAGCACGTTCAATCACACGCTGAAAACTCATGGTCGGTTGTAACTCTTCGGGTTTTCGGGCAATCATGTCAGAGGCTAAAAAATTCTCAAGCCCCTCTTCAATCACGGCCAATTCCGCACCACATGCACTGATGACTTCTTGCACCTCTTTAACCGCCAGCAACTCAAGCAATAAATGCTCTAAAGTGACAAATTCATGTTCGTATTCGTGAGCAACGCTAAACGCATTGCTTAAGGTCATCTGTAACTCATTACTTAGCATCATGCGACCTCCAGTTGACACATTAATGGGTGATTATTAGTGCGGGCATAATCATTCACCAGCTGAACTTTCATTTCGGCAATTTCTCGACTAAACACACCACACACGCCTTTGCCATCATGATGCACCGACAGCATAATCGCCGCGGCTTTCACTTCATCCAACCCAAAAAAACGCTGCAATACATCAACCACAAAATCCATTGGCGTGTAATCATCATTTAATAACACCACTTGATAGCGTTTGGGTGGCTCTACTTTAGATTTCGCTCGATCTAACAGCAGGTGTTCATCATCGTATTCGTGGTTCTGTGGCATCTATTTACTACTCTTCTTTTTACTCTGTATAAAAAACCAAAAGGGTTTAGATATTCTACCCTAATACCTCAATAAAAATGCAAATTCAAGTGCCATAAACGTACCTCGACACACCTGTGCAGGTATTAAGACGAAACCAAACGAACATAAAAATCACCCGCTTGAACGACACCATCGGAGGGTAACCCCATGCCTTTAAGTTTAATAAACTGGCTGGCATGATAGTTTTTTGGTACGGTAAAACAGAGTCGTCCACTGGGGCTTTCAAGTTCTAATTTTTTCCCCCCCTTAATTAATAGCTGAGGGATATAAAAAGTGCCATAAATATCCCCCTCTTCTAGTTGAAAACGAACGCTGTCCAATTTAATGGAAAATCGCACCAGATAATCCCCGGGTTTTCCACCAAATAACCCTTTGTACCCTTTATTTTTAAGCCTAAACGTTTTCTTTGCGAACGCCTCTCGGGTAAATTTCATTTTTACTTTTAAGCCCGGAATATAAAATGAGCCTAATTTTAATAAGCGAATGGCATAACGTAATGTTAAAGGATAAGTAATCAAACGATCTTTACCATGAATAGGACGATGCGCACGGTAGGTTTGGTTAGCGTACTCTTTTGTGGTTTTTTTTGCCCTGTTTTTCGCTTGAGAAGTTGAACGCTGGGACGAAGAGGAGTGCGCACCCGAAGCCGTTCGACTTTTTGAATAACGCTCATAATCAAGACAATAGACTTTACGGTGCTTTTTTAACACTTCGTAAGCAAAGGCAATTTCTTGAAATTTTTTTTGGGCATCATGAATGGTTGACACATCAGGGTGATAGCGTCGCGCCATTTTACGATACATCACCTTAACCGTTTTTTCACAGGCACCATAATGCACGCCCAAAACCGCAAAGTAATCAACTGAACTATCGTAATATTGCTTCAACTTTACCCTTCATCATGTTCCCAAATCTGATTAATTTTACCCCCCCCTTCTTAAAAACAAAAGCCCGAACAATTAAAATTGCCAACAATCTTAAAATAAAAAAGGCGATAATACCCCCCATCTAAAATAGAGAAACACGAATTAGAGACCTTTACACAATATCTATTTATAACCCAAATCCTTACATAGAAACGTGAAAAATAGTGTAAGCATTTGGAAAAACTAGGATTTTTAAATATGCAGTCGCACCCATAGGTTCAGCGCAATACTTAAAACCCTAGGTTTTTCAAAGAGTTGCGCTAGATTCATATTTCTATGTAAAGATTTGGGTACAACATTGGAATACGTTACATGAGCATTAAACAAACCTTATTAACCCGTAGTGGCAACCAATGCGAGCTGTGTGGTGCAACCGAACATTTAAATGTGCTGGAAGTCGCTCCTTCTAATGGCTCTGCTGAACAAACGGTTTTAGTCTGTCAAACCTGTCAAAATCAAATTGAAGACCCAAGTACGATGGATGTAAACCATTGGCGCTGCTTAAATGACAGCATGTGGAACCTTGAACCTGCGGTGCAAGTCCTGTCGTTTCGCTTATTAACGGCATTGCGCTCTGAGGGGTGGCCACAAGACTTATTAGACATAATGTATTTAGAGGATGAAACCAAAGCGTGGGCCGAAGCGGGGTTACCCGATAACGAGGATATGCCACCCACCAAAGACAGTAACGGTACGCTTTTACAAGAGGGGGATAGTGTCACGTTAATTAAAGATTTAGTGGTCAAAGGCGCCAACTTTACCGCCAAACGCGGTACGCTGGTTAAAAACATTCACTTAACCGACAACCCTTTGCATATTGAAGGAAAAGTGAATGGTACTCAAATTGTACTGGTGGCCGCTTTTCTTAAAAAAGCTTAATAAATAATCTTAAGCCATCAATGAAACGGGCAGATAGCCTCTAATTTGCTCTGGTGTTTTGGTCACGACATTCTTATTCAAACTAAATGCAATGTGTTTTTTAAGTTGATTTGAACAAGAACGTCGCAATGCACCTAAAAAAGCGGGCGAAGCAACCACGAATAAATTTTCAAATTTATTTAAGTTCAACTCATGGCATAAGTGCTGCGCGACTCGTTTGGCAAAGTTAATGTTCTCTTGCTCTTTCGGATCAATTTCACCGACATACGCATGGCCACTTGAGCCGTCACTCTCTTTTGACCTGCCCAGTTGGTCGCTGGTTAAGTCTTGGTCTAATAAACGACCTTCTGAATGGGTTAAACTTTCAATTTCTACCAGCTCTGCTACTGAGTTTTCTGCGGTAAAAATACGTGCTCTACTACTGTCTGCAATAAGAATCCAAACGGGTTTCATACACAATTCTCCCTATTAACCAAAGCAATAGGCTTGGTTAATATTTTGATGATTAAAACACAAAATCCAGATTTCACTATAGCACAATAGCCCTTTTGATTTCACCCAAAAAAACTTAATAAATCAATAAGATAACCTCAAAAATATGATGTAAAGCCTATTAAAACGGGGGCTTATAGCTTTTATTAGGGGGGAGAAAAATTCTACCACTCTAACCCTCTTAAGTATTTAAACATCTCTCGGGATGACTTAGGGGGCTTGTCTTGTGCCGCTTCTTTTTTGGCATTTCGAATCCATTGTCGCAACTGTTGTCGATCAGCTTGAGGGTAACGCTCCATAAACTCATTTAAGACTGAATCCCCTTCTGCAATCATACGATCACGCCACTGTTCCAATTTATGAAAGTGCGCATTTTGTTGTCTTATTTTTGTTTCTTGTATCGCTAACTTCTCTTTAATCTCAATGATTAACGGCTCGTCTTGGCGCAGCATTTTACCAATAAACAGTTTTTGTCGTTTTAACGCGGGACCTTTATCCATCGACTTTAATAGAAAAATAGCGTCGGTAAATTTTTGTGGTAACTGCATTTTTTTAATTTCAGTATCCGTCATGCTTGCAATTTGTTGCCCCAAATCGGTCACGGCTTGTGCGGCCTGCTTGATTTGCGTTCGGCTTTCAAACTCCTCTTGCTCCCAAGCACGTGCTTCAACCTCTTTTTTAACTCGATTGATATTACGTGGTCTAACCATTTGTTTCTCCCATCATTGCAATCCACTCTTCTTCTGATAATACCGTCACCCCTAAGGCTTCGGCTTTGGTTCGTTTTGACCCCGCTTTGTCACCCGCGATAACAAAATCGGTTTTGGCAGAGACACTGCCCGTCATTTTAGCACCTAACGCTTCCAATTTTTGCTTGGCTTCGGTGCGTGAGCCAGATTGCAGTGTGCCCGTTAATACGACCACTTTTCCTGCAAAAGGGGAATCTTCATCAACCGTTATCGTTTTAGGATCAGGCCAACTCACCCCTTCGGCTAATAACCCAGCGATAACTTCTTGATTATGAGGTTGCTTAAAAAAGGTCACAATATTGTCAGCGACAATCTCTCCCACATCAGGCACATCAATAAGAGCCTCTTTTTCCGCTTGACGTATTTTGTCTAGCGTAACAAAATGCTGTGCCAACGATTTTGCAGTCACCTCACCTACTTCTGGAATACCCAGTGCGTAAATAAAGCGTGGCAAGGTCGTCTGCTTGGAAGCTTCAATGGCATCGCATACTTTTAGCGCCGACTTTTTGGCCATACGTTCTAAGGTTTCGAGTGATTCTGGACTCAGTTTAAATAGGTCATCAGGGTGTTTTACCCACCCCTTTTCAATCAACTGGTCAATCAGTTTATTGCCTAACCCTTGAATATCCAATGCTTTTCGTGAAACAAAATGCTGTAAAGCTCGTTTTCGTTGCGCGGGACAAAACAGCCCGCCAGAGCAACGGTACACAGCCTTGTCATGCTCCTTCATTACCTCCGAGCCACACTCCGGACATTGCGTTGGCATCTCAAACAAACGCACCTCGTCAGGTCGTTTCGTCAACACGGGCGTAACCACTTCTGGAATCACATCCCCCGCACGGCGCACCACAACGGTATCACCAATGCGAATATCTTTACGGCGTATTTCATCTAAGTTATGCAATGTGGCATTCGCCACCATTACTCCCCCCACCAATACGGGCTGTAATCGTGCAACGGGAGTTAATGCCCCCGTCCGACCCACTTGAATTTCAATATCGTGCAGTGTTGTCCAAACCTCTTCGGCAGGAAACTTTCTGGCAATCGCCCAACGTGGTGATTTTGCTGTAAACCCCAATACCTTATGCCGTGAGATATCATCCACTTTATAAACAATGCCATCAATTTCATAAGGCAATGTAGTGCGTTTTTCATACAGCGAATCATAATAATCGGCCATACCTTGTACACCTTGTACCACACTTGCATCCGAATTCGTTGGCAACCCCCACTGGCTAAATTGTTCAATCACTTGATGGTATTGTTTGGGCAAGGTATTGTTTTCACTGATTTCACCCCAACCATATAAGAAAAGGCTTAAATTTCGTTGTGCCGCAATACTGGGATCAAGCTGTCTTAACGTGCCTGCGGCGGCATTACGTGGGTTGGCAAAAGGTTTATCGCCTGATGCAATCGCCTTTTCATTCAGCATGTTAAACGTGGCTTTTGACATAAAAACCTCACCACGGACTTCTAAAACGCTTGGCCAGCCCTCGCCTAAAAGCTGTAACGGCACAGAACGAAGAGTACGAATATTATGTGTTACGTCCTCACCAACAACGCCATCACCGCGTGTCGCCGCATAAATCAGCTTGCCATGCTCATAGCGAATATTAATTGCCAAACCATCTATTTTAGGCTCAGCGGCATATTCAATGGCTGAATCTTCAGGCAATAAAGCATATTTTTCTCGTACTTTACGGTCAAAACTCACCAAGTCATCTTGCGTAAAAGCGTTACTTAACGAAAACATTGGTACGGCATGAGGCCGCGATTTAAAGTGGTCAATCGGCTGTCCCCCCACTCGCTGGGTAGGGGAGTCTTCAGTAATCCACTCAGGATGTGCGCGCTCTATTTTACTGAGTGCTTGATAACACTGATCGTATTCGGCATCACTAACAATGGGGTTATCTTTTACATAGTAAGCATAATCGTATTGTGAAATACGTTGCTTAAGCTGGTTTAATTGTTCCAACGAGGGTTCATTGGATATGACTGAAGAATCTAACTGGGTTTTCGAAATGTCTGCTGACATGAGTATAAACTTTTAATTAATTGAATGAAGGGGCTTTTGCACGAAAAAACCACAGGAGAAAAAATAGATTACATTTGACCGATTGAGGCCAAAATCGAAGGGAATACGATATCCCCCTCTTTTTGCGTCAAAGCCTCATTAAGCATGTTCTAATTACAGTGGTTCAGACTCATATTTAACCGCTTCTTCTCGCATCGTCTGCAAATCAGACTCTTTAAGCAGTTGACGCTCCATATTATAAAGTCGTCCCTGTAAACGTTGCGACACTTTACGCGCCATCATAATAAGATCATGCATGGCGGCAGGTGCTTTTACTGTGGTTGGCAACTCTAAAATCATAACCACGCCACAGGTGGTGTAGTTTTGCATGTTCTCGACAGGAAAGGTACCTGGCTCCATTAAGTTGGCTACCTTAATAAATTGGTTACCCATATTATCACTTTTTACAAAAATTTCACTTTCCGTAAAAGACAGTCCAACCCCCAAGAGAGCTTGGTTTACATCCATCATGGAAAACTCTTGACCCGTACTCATTACCAAAACCACAAAAACTTGAGGTTCTTTTTTTTCTGCATTACGAGGCTCTGTTGCTGGTATAGACGTCGCCTCTTCTGGCATACCAAAAGAGGGTTTTTCATGCTCTGGTGCAACATATTGATAGCCCTCCCCAGTCATCCCCAAGTCATCAACAATCAACACATGGTGTTTACCACCAGAAGCATTTTGACTGGCCAAATCTTGATTATCCGTGATGTCATCAGGCGTTTGTGGTTCATGACTGAGTTCACGATTTTCTTGAGGTGTGTTTTCTGTGTTTATTGCCAAATCGTCTGTCGTGGCACTCGCGGCAGATTGCCTCGCTTGTTCGGCTTGCTCGGTTTTTTCAACGGGTTCAGCGAGCTCAAACTCGTCACCAAACGGTAATACACCTTGATTTTTATCAATCTCTTTTACCGGTTCATCATTCTGTTTAGTAAGGCGTGCCTCGGTATTTTTAGAGAGAGGAATATGTGGCTCTCCTAAATCATTTAAAGCATGAGAGGCTTTTTGATAGGACGCACTGGATTCAACATCTTTCTGTTTGGCACTCTCTTTTTTCTGCTCTGGCTGACGGTTGCGGCTTAAAAAGTAAAGGGCGATGACCACGACAACGGCAAAAATGAGTAAAACCTGCTGTAACTCGTTCATGTATTTTAAGGCTCCAAAACACAAATTTAAAAAAGTATGATTTACATCAAGGAATTGTACCTTATTACTAACCTATTTCCAGTTATATTCAACCCAAATCCTTACATAGAGACACGAATCGAACGCAACCCTTTAGAAAGCCTACTATTTTAAAACACGCCACCAAATTTATCGGGATAACGGCATATTTAAAAACCCTAATATTTCCAAACTATTACCCTATTTTTTTATATTTTTCTGCCAAAATTCGGCTTCAATTTAAAGCCTCATTTTACTTGAGTAATCCTCCTAGTTTTTTCACCCTTAATAATTTAAGTTTTAGGTTTATAATGCGTAACCAGTGACTCAACTCCTCCTAACCATGCTAAAAAAGAGACAATACAATGGTAAACCATCCTAGCCAAAATGCGACACCCACCTTTGTACTTGGAGTGGATTTAGGCACCTCTGGGATTCGTGGGGTGATTGTTAAAAAAAACCAAAGCGCTTCAACAACCGACACCATCGTCTTGTTCGAAGCCATCCTTTTGCAAGAGTTACCTTCCACGCCCTTACCTCGTTTTTTTGATCCCCACACAACGCAATCCCCCAAAATATGGCTTGATTTATTGGATGCACTTTTAAAAAAACTTGCCCAGTCGTTTGATTTAAGCTTGCTCAAGCACATTATTGTAGATGCCACTTCATCCACCGTACTGCTCTGCACACCAGAAGGAGAGCCGCTCACTCCCGCCCTTATGTACAACAACCAGCAAGCGATTCAAGAAGCCCAAAAAATACCACAAATAGCTGGATTTGACCCTAAAACCACGGCACAAGGGGCTTCATCTACCTTAGCTAAGGTGCTGTTTTTATTAAACATAAAAAATCCTCCCCCCCTATCCATCATCTGCCATCAAGTCGATTTCATTAACCACTACTTATGCGGACGTCTTAATATTACCGATGAAAATAATGCGCTCAAATTAGGCTATGACTCCATTAGCCAAGCATGGCCAACATGGATTCGCCAACGGCTCTCTCCAATACAACTTCCTACGGTGGTAACGCCTGGTAGCCCTCTTGGTCTGATTACTCAGCAACAGGTTAAGCAATATGGTTTCTCACCCAATCTCACCATTCACGCCGGCACAACGGACAGTATTGCGGGATTTTTAGCCTCGGGTGCGTCTCAAGTTGGGGATGCCGTTATCTCTTTAGGCTCCACGCTGGCCATTAAACTCATTAGCTCAAACCCCGTATTTAACCAACAATATGGTATTTACAGTCATAAACTTAACCATAATTGGCTGGTGGGTGGCGCATCCAATGCGGGTGGCGCGGTGCTGTTAAAGGAGTATAGTCCTGCAGAAATACAATACTTAATTCACTCTCTTGATTTGCACACACTGCCAGACAGCACATTCAACGTCACGGATGCGTATTACCCTCTCAGTACAATAGGGGAACGATTCCCGATTGCAGACGAGAGCCTGACACCTAAAATGCCCAAAAAACCCAAACAAACCCTCTTGATGAATGATACGTCGACGGACGCATTAGCAACACTTAAAGCGCACCAAACCTATTTTTTAAATATCATTAAAGGGCTTGTGTATATTGAAGGTTTGGCTTATAAAAGGCTCACTCAGGTTACCGAAGAACCGATTAAGCGCTTATACAGCGTGGGAGGGGGGGAGAAAAATTTATTATGGCAACGTTGCCGAACGGTACAATTCACCCCTCAGTTTAGCCTTAACCCTGCGCAATCTTTAGAGGCCGCTTATGGGGTTACCAAACTCATTACAGAATAAAAACAATAGGAATAAAACAGTATGCCAAATGAAGTCAAAGCACTGATTAATCAGTTAAATAACGACGCAGTTGATTTTAACAACACCATCCAAGTTATTGAAAAACACTATATTTTCACCCCTACCGAATTTAAAAACGGTGATGTCGTAAACGCTGAAAATAGCAACAATGGCTCTTGTAAAATATTTGCCTTTGGTCTCCTCAATCAACTCTCAGAACAAGCGACGCTCAATGCTTTTGGTCGTTTTTATACCGAAGATGTATTGCAAAACCCCACTGGCAACGATCATCAAAATATTCGTAACTTCATTCGGTTTGGCTGGCAAGGTGTTTCATTTAACACCCCC
>WFNQ01000140.1 GCA_015488565.1 Thiomicrorhabdus sp. | reverse complement strand
TTGTAGGAAGTAGATATGACCAAAATTGTAGATATTATTGTCCCTGATATTGGGGACTTTGCCGAAGTTGACGTGATTGAAGTGCTGGTTTCTGCGGGTGAAGAAGTGGCACAAGACGACTCTTTATTAACGCTAGAATCCGACAAAGCCACCATGGAAATTCCTGCACCTTTTGCAGGGAAAATCATCTCTTTTTCAGCCGAAGTGGGTGATAAAGTTGCCGAAGGGTCTATTATTGGCACCATGGAAATTGCCAGTGCCGAAACCATTGCAAAAAATGTCGATGCGTCCGTCAACCAAACAGCACAACCAACCGCAGAGGTTGAAAAACCAGCTCCTACGGCCGTCTCATCTGCCAGCTTGCCCGATGCCGATATTCAGTGCGAAGTCTTAGTATTAGGTTCAGGCCCAGGAGGGTATACCGCTGCCTTTAGAGCTGCCGATTTAGGCAAAAAAGTCGTGATGGTCGAGCGTTACAGCAGTATTGGTGGTGTATGCTTAAACGTAGGGTGTATTCCCTCAAAAGCGTTATTGCATATGTCAGTGGTGTTGGATGAAACGCGAGGCATGTCAGCACATGGCATTACCTTTCAAGAACCCGAAATTGATATTGATAAAATTAGGGCTTACAAAGACAGCGTTATCCATAAATTAACAGGTGGATTAGCAGGGCTTGCGAAAGCACGAAAAGTGGATATTGTGAATGGCTACGGCAAGTTTAGTTCTGCACATACCCTAACGGTTGAATTAACCGACGGGGGCACAAAAACCATCGCCTTTGAAAATGCCATTATCGCCGCGGGTTCTCGTGTGGTGAAATTACCATTTATTCCACATGATGACCCAAGAGTAATGGACTCAACCGATGCGCTGGCATTAGAAGAAATTCCTAAACGCCTTCTCGTTATAGGGGGGGGAATTATTGGTCTTGAGATGGCTCAGGTCTATAACTCATTTGGTTCTAACATTACCGTGGTGGAACTGGGCGATACCATTATTCCTGGTGCCGACAAAGACATTACCAAACCATTGCTGAAAAAGATAAAAAAACAGTACGAAAATATTTACCTTAAATCCAAAGTAACCAATGTCGAAGCAACCGATGCAGGCTTAGTCGTCTCATTTGAAGGTAAAAATTGCCCAGAAACCGATACCTTTGACCGTGTGTTAGTCGCCGTTGGACGTTCACCCAATGGCAACTTAATTGACGCTGAAAAAGCGGGCGTAATAGTCAACGACTGGGGCTTTATTGAAGTTGATGAGCGTCAAAAAACCAATGTCGATCACATTTACGCCATCGGCGATCTTGTCGGGCAACCGATGTTAGCGCACAAAGCGGTGCATGAAGGCAAAGTAGCCGCAGAGGTAATTAGCGGAATGCCAAGCGCGTTTACCCCAATGGGCATTCCATCGGTCGCGTATACCGACCCAGAAGTTGCTTGGGCAGGTAAAACCGAACAAGAGTTGAAAGACGAAGGCATCGAGTACGAAAAAGGCGCCTTCCCTTGGGCGGCATCTGGTCGTAGCTTGAGCTTAGGGCGAGATGAAGGCTTAACCAAAGCCATGTTCTGCGCAAAAACACACCGTTTATTAGGGTGTGGAATTGTAGGGCCAAATGCCGGTGAATTAATTGCCGAAGCCATGTTAGCGATTGAAATGGGCGCAGATATGCAAGACATAGGCTTAACCATTCATCCACATCCAACCTTATCCGAAACACTCTGTTTTGCAGCAGAAATGGCAGAAGGAACGATTACCGATTTGATGCCTCCTAAAAAGAAAAAGTAAGACTTAAAGCCTTATTTGTATTTCTATATACAAATTTAGGTTTAAAAGCCCATTTTACAAGCTTTGTAAAATGGGCTTTTTTTATGCATATTAAAAAATAATTGACTTTTATTATCGTTTTATCTATTGTTTACTTATGGTTTGTACGTACTTTGGTTGGTAGGATTACTTGAGTATGAAGTTTTTTTATATGTTTTTTAGGGGAAATATGATGAGTTATGGTAAAAAAATAATGTGTGGTATGGGGCTATCACTCCTTACGATTTTTTCTGCCCCCGCTTTGGCGGTTGTTGTAGAGTGGACAGATTGGCAATCGTCGCCTAATAGTTACAGCGCATTGGGTGAAATTGTGATGAATGGTTCAACCATTGATGTGGATTATGTCGGGACGGGAGCACATCGTTTTGTGCAAACAGGCTCAGGGATTGACTATTGGAGTGGAACAGCTTATACCAATGGAAGTGTTGATAATGCACCAACCGCTAGGGAGTTGATTGCTTTAAATGGTGGAGGAACCGTCACCATTAATTTTTCAGAGACGGTATATAACCCTTTTTTAGCGATAAATAGCTGGAATGGAAATACAGTAGAATTTGGTGAGGCAATTTCGATTGATAGTTTTGGTCAAGGGTATTGGGGCAGTGGAACCCCTGTTTTAAACGGTACGGGTACAGGGTTTTATGGATCAGGAGAGGTGCACGGTGTGATTAGTTTACAAGGCGCTTATGATTCCATTAGTTTTACACACACGGGAGAAAACTGGCATGGGTTTACTGTAGGTGTTAGCCCCGTTCCAGAACCCGCTACAATTGGTTTGTTTATGCTAGGAAGTGGTTTTGTTTTTTGGGCTGGCATGAGAAGAAAAAAGCAAGAAATAACGGAAGAATTCGCCGCTTAAACTTGTCTATTCAGAC
>WFNQ01000139.1 GCA_015488565.1 Thiomicrorhabdus sp. | reverse complement strand
GGGCCTGCAAGCGAGCCATTAATTAAGGTCGCGATACGGGGTTTACCCGTAATGTTTACCCGTTGCTCGGCAATGGTTAGGTCAAATTCGGTGCCTGTTAAAATGGGTTGCTTGGGCAGTCCATCGGCATGAGATATGAACTCATTTTTAGCCAGTACGCTAGGTATATGGCTGGCAAGGGAGGCGGCAACGGTGCTTAGAACCATGCCTTTTACAAATTGACGACGGCCAAAATGATTTTGGGTGTTTTTTGAGGTAGTAAGTGTCATGAGAGCACTCCTTCTAATTTTAAATATAAAACGGGTTCATCGGATTCAAAAAATCGCAATAAGCAGATGTTTTTTAGCAGATGTGATGAGTTAAATTATTTAGACTAGAGGGGGTGGGGTCTCAGGTGGGTAATAGGTCTGAGATAGTGTACTACTTAAGTCAATAACAGGCTGGCCTACCAAGAGGGGGGCTGAAAATAGATAAGGGGCTTTTGAGTCAATTGGATTGCTGGCATGAATGGAGTTGCACAGCAAGTTGTGGCAATTTCCATCGTGATCGCAACTGCAGTAATCAATCATATTTTGAGTTTGTGAAGACTCGGTTAAGCAACTATTATGACTGTGGCTTATAGAAGACGACGTATCATCGACTGTATTTTGATGCATGATTTGCATTTTGGTGGTTTCAGCTTGATTTAATTGAGACATGTTGGTACTTGCCAGTGCATTGAATGCAAAGCTTTGAAGTACAAAAATGACAATTAGTAAGCGTTTTAACATTGTTAAACCTTGAGGTTCCTAATGAGGGTTTATGAATAGAGACAATTTATTTATACACCTATTTATTGAATAACACAATTTATTTATTGGTAAATAGGGTGAATAGGGGGATTGGTAGGCATAAAAAAAGCCCATTCACTTGAATGGGCTTTTTTATACTATCTTGAACCACTCAGTCAAGCGTGGTTCAAAACGACTCAATTAAGCAGAGTAATACAGTTCAAACTCAATTGGGTGTGTGGTTGCGCGTAATTGTGTTACGTGCTCCATTTTCAACTCTACATAAGAGTCCAGCATTTCATCGGTAAACACGCCACCCGCTTTTAAGAAGTCACGATCGGCATTTAATGCATCCAATGCTTCTTCTAGTGAGGCACAAACCGTATCGTAGGTTGCTTCTTCTTCTGGTGAAAGATCGTATAAATCTTTTTCAGAAGGGGCGCCTGGGTCAATTTTGTTGATGATACCATCTAGACCCGCCATTAACGATGCAGAGAACGCTAGGTATGGGTTGGCTGTTGGATCTGGGAAGCGTAGCTCAACACGACGTGAACGTTCTGAAGGTGCATACGGAATACGAATAGACGCTGAGCGGTTGGAGCCAGAGTAAGCCAATAAAATAGGCGCTTCAAATCCTGGGACTAAACGCTTATAAGAATTTGTTCCTGGGTTTGTGAAGGCGTTTAGAGCACGTGCGTGCTTCATTAGGCCACCAATGTACCATAAGGCTTCTTGAGAAAGGCCTGCATATACGTCACCTGCAAAGATGTTTTTACCGTCTTTAGCAAGAGATTGGTTGATGTGCATTCCGTTTCCGTTATCACCTACGATTGGCTTAGGCATAAACGTTGCTGTTTTACCCAGTGCATGTACGGTGTTGTGTACCGCGTATTTAAGAATTTGAACCTCATCCGCTTTAGCGGTTAGTGTGTTACCTGCAACGGCTAACTCACACTGTCCTGCTGTGGCTACTTCGTGATGGTGTGCTTCTAACTTAAGTCCCATCGCTTCGGCCATTGCACAGATATCGGCACGTACTTCGTGCAGTTGATCTACTGGAGGAACAGGGAAATATCCGCCTTTAACACTTGGACGGTGACCGACGTTTCCATCCGCAAATACTTTTTCTGAGTTCCAAGAGGCTTCGTCAGCATCAATTTTAACAAATGAACCTGACATATCGGAACCCCAACGAACATCATCAAAAATGAAGAATTCAGGTTCTGGACCAAAGAAAGCCGCATCGGCAATACCCGTTGATTTTAAATAAGCTTCTGCTTTCTTAGCCACACCACGAGGGTCTTTTTCATAAGACTCCATCGTTGAAGGGTCTACAATCATGCAGCGAATAATGATGGTTGGATCATTGGTGAAAGGGTCTAGGAAGAAGCCATCGGTTTGTGGCATTAAAATCATGTCAGAGTTATGAATGCCTTTCCAACCTTCGATAGAGGAGCCATCAAATGTTTCGCCATCGGTGAAGAAATCTTCATCAATACTTGCTGAAGGGATGGTGACGTGTTGTTCTTTACCGTGAGTATCTGTAAAACGTAGATCGGCCCACGTTACATCATTTTCTTTAATGAGATCGAAAATAGCTTGCTGAGACATCTGTTTTTCCTTTTTAAGTAAGGCTGTGTAAATAAAAAATTATCATCGCTGATATTAGCGGGAAACATGCCAAAAAGCGAATATTTTTTTAAAGAGGGGTAACTTATTGAACCATAAGGGGTTAATTTAAAAACAGCTGTTTGCGTATAGAAGAGTGATGAATACGGAGCTGTTTGTTTGTGGTGCGAAAGTATTCTTTATTGGTGCAATATGGGCATCTTTGTTTGCCTGAATTAAATTGTAATTTTTCTGTAACATAACGCATAAGTTTAAGATGTAAAATTGCGCGAATCAACGGCTTACTGGATTGGTAATATTGCAATGGAAAAGAAAATAGAACAGAAGTTAGATAAGGTTTTAAAAGGCCCAGCCTTTGAAAGACGGATTCGTATTCGAAACTTTAAGGATCACTTTGCACGCTATAGTATCAGCTTTGGTGGGATTTCTGTTATTGCCGCCGTATTGCTTATTATGTTCTTTTTAGTGTATGTCGTCGCACCCTTGTTTACCTCTGCCACGGTTGAAAAGTTCTCTACCTTTAAAACTCCAGGCTCTGCTCAGGATGAAACACTTTATTACGGCATTGATGAATATAAAGACAGCGCTGTTCGGTTTACTCAAAGTGGCCAGTTGCTTGGGTTTTCTTTAAAGGATGGTCGTGTTTCTAATGAGCAAGAACTGCCTTTGAATGGAGAAGAAATCACCTCTTTTAGTCTTGTTGATGAGGCCAAAAATATATTGGCCTTTGGTTTGTCTGATGGCGCATTGCTTATTGCTCAGTATGGGTATGAAGTGACCTACCCAAATGATGTTAAAACGATTACGCCCAAAATTAAGTATCCTTTTGGTGAAGAACCTCTTGAACTTGGTTCTTCCGCGATTGAAAAACTTGCCTTGCGTTTGAATGATGAAAGTTTGGTGGTGGCTTATCAAGAGACGCAATCGAGTCAAATTTCGGTAAAGAGCTTTACGGTTGAGGCCTCTTTTTTAGATGACTCATTGATGCTTTCCGAAGAGGGAGAGGCCACGTTTGAGCAACAGGTAGACGTTGAGTATTTGTTGCTGGATGGCAGTATGCGTAACCTATATCTTGTTTCGAAAGAGGGCGTTGCGGATTATTACGACCTGTCTGATATTGAATCGCCAGAGTTGATTCAGCATGTTCAGTTTTTATCTGAGGGGGATGCCATCTCTACTATTCGCTTTTTATTAGGCGACTACTCATTAATGATTGGTTCAGAGCAGGGCGTTGTATACCAATGGTTTCCTGTGCGTAATAAAGACAACGTATTTCAGTTGGAAAAAATTCGTGAGTTTAAGGTCTCTGATAACCCAGTAACCATGATCGCGATTGAACATGCACGTAAAGGGTTTGCTACGATTGATCAGGCGGGGCAGTTTGACCTATTTCATTCTACTTCAGAAAGACATTTAGACAGCTTTGAAGTGGATAAGAAAGGATTGTCTTTTGTGGCGATTATGCCGAGAGCCAATGGTGTGTTGTTGGAAACCAAATCTGGGCAGTTGATTAACTATAATGTGGAAAATGAATACGCCGATGTCTCTTTTAAAAGCTTGTGGGGCAAGGTGTGGTATGAGGGATATGAAGAGCCTAACTACATTTGGCAGTCCTCCTCGGCCAGTTCCGATTTTGAACCTAAAATGTCGATGATGCCCTTAACCTTTGGTACGATTAAAGCCGCCATCTATTCGATGCTGTTTGCGGTTCCCATTGCGATATTGGCCGCTGTTTATACCGCATTTTTTATGGATGCAAAAACACGCCAGTGGATTAAGCCTTCGGTCGAGCTTATTGAGGCGTTACCTACAGTTATTTTAGGGTTTTTGGCTGGATTATGGCTTGCTCCAATGATGGAGGCCAACCTGTCTGGATTCTTTGCTATTTTGATTGTTGTGCCTATTGGGATTCTCTTGTTTGGTTTTTCTTGGTCTAAGTTACCAAAGTCGATACGTCTGCTCGTGCCAGAAGGTAAGCGAACCTTATTGATGATTCCCGTGGTCTTTTTATTGGGCTATTTTGCGATGTCCATGGATAAGCCGCTTGAAAATACCTTCTTTAATGGCGATATGCGCCATTGGTTAACTTACTCTGCCGGTATTGATTTTGACCAGCGTAATGCAATGGTTATTGGGTTTGCGATGGGGTTTGCGTTGATTCCGACGATCTTCTCCGTGGCAGAAGATGCCATTTATAACGTACCACGTTATTTGATTAATGGCTCTTTAGCATTGGGTGCGAGTAGTTGGCAGACGATGGTGGGTGTTGTGCTACCAACGGCCAGTCCAGGTATTTTTTCTGCCATTATGCTCGGTTTTGGGCGTGGTGTCGGTGAAACGATGATTGTCTTAATGGCATCGGGTAATACGCCATTAATGGAATTGAATATTTTTGAAGGAATGCGAACCTTGTCGGCTAACTTGGCGGTAGAAATGGCCGAAGCTGAAGTGTATAGCTCGCATTACCGTGTGTTATTTTTATCTGGTTTGGCGCTATTTGTCTTTACCTTCTTCTTTAATACGTTAGCGGAAATTGTGCGTGAGCGCATGCGCCGTAAATACAGTTCACTTTAAGGAATCGTGCGATGAAAAGTTGGATGAATAAAGGGGAGCACTGGATTTGGTTTAGTGCTTCCGCAGTCAGTGTTAGTGTCGTGTTGGTCTTTGGCTTGCTTGCGATGATTGCTTATAAAGGGCTGTTGCACTTTTGGCCACATAATGTCTATGACTATCAAGTCATGCACTCAAATGGTCAAATAGAGCAGGTTATTGGTGAACTGCATGATACCAAACTAAAGTTGGTTGAGGATGCATCAAATATTGAAATTGTACACGAAGTACCTGAGTACCTGATTAAAACAGGAAATCGTGATATTTATGGTATTGATTTTAAGTGGATCAATTCAAGAGATATTGATGAAACTCAGGTTAAGTTGGCTGATGGTATTACGGTTGTTGAGCGTTATCAGTGGGGTAATGTTTACGGCCATTTAGAGTCGCTTAAAGTGAACGGTGAGGTCATTGCTACGGGTGAGGCGGTAAAAGAGGTACTACAAGATTTAGCCGAGCAAGGTACGGCACTTCATGAAGAGATACTTCACATTGAAAAAGTGGTTATTGGTGGGATTAATTATCAGATTGAAAGGTTGCGTTTAGAGCAGAAGAAATTGGAAGCCGAAGGGGAGTATGATGCCCAAACGGAAGCCGAATTTGAAGCGAAACGGACGGCCTTTAATCAGGAGTTTGTGGAGCATCAAACTGCGATACAACAGCTGTATGATCAAGCCAACTCATTGGGAGAGGTCACATTAGGTATTGCTGGTGGGCAAAAGATTACCGTTAAAATAAAACAAGTGGTGCGCTTTTGGCAACCAAATAATATGTCCTTGATTGCCAAGGTTGGGTTCTTTTTTGGATCGATTGGCAATTTCTTGACCGAGGACCCGCGTGAAGCAAATACCGAAGGAGGGGTCTTTCCTGCCATTGTGGGTACGGTTACGATGGTTCTATTAATGACTATTTTAGTCACCCCAATGGGGGTGTTAGCTGCAATTTATATGTCTGAATATGCAAAAGATGGCCCTGTTTTAAGACTGGTTCGAATCTCGATTAACAACTTAGCAGGGGTTCCTTCCATCGTTTTTGGTATCTTTGGGTTAGGATTTTTCGTGTATATTTTAGGGGGGTCAATAGATGATCTATTTTATGGTTATGCCGCCCCTAGTCCTGTGTTTGGTACACCAGGGTTGTTATGGGCCTCTTTAACCATGGCGCTATTAACACTGCCAGTGGTTATCGTATCCACACAAGAGGGCTTGTCACGTATTCCGCGCTCTTTACGTGAAGGCGGTTTGGCATTGGGAGCCACTAAGTTTGAAACCATTATGCGTATTGTCTTACCAATGGCAACACCCGCTATTATGACCGGGCTTATTTTAGCGATTGCACGTGCGGCTGGAGAGGTTGCACCTTTAATGTTGGTTGGGGTGGTTAAGTTAGCGCCGACATTGCCCGTTGATTTTAATGCGCCCTTTATTCATTTAGAAAATAAATTTATGCATTTAGGGTTTCATATTTATGATGTTGGCTTCCAAAGCCCGAATGTAGAAGCGTCTCAACCATTGGTGTATGCAACGTCTTTATTGCTGGTGGTGATTATTGTCTCGCTTAACTTAGGGGCAATTATGATTCGAAACCGCCTAAGAGAGCGTTATAAATCGCTGGGTAATTAATTTCAGGCACAATTTGAACCGTTGTGGGCATTTTTTAGATGCTCAAATCGTCACATTAAAAGATTTAAGGTTAGGAAATACGCATGGCAGGATTAAAGAAATTTTCGATGGAAAGCAGCTCTAATAAGTTGAAATTAGAAAATGAAGAGATTGCGATAGAGGTGAAAGATTGGAATCTCTATTATGGCTCTAAACAGGCTCTAAAGGGCATTAGTATGAAGTTGCCTGAAAACAGAGTTACCGCTTTTATTGGTCCGTCAGGTTGTGGAAAGTCGACGTTATTACGTTGCTTTAATCGTATGAATGATTTGATTGACTCGGTGAGTGTGGAAGGCGAAATTTTATTGCATGATGAGGATGTTTATTCAAAGCATATGGATGTATCAGCATTGCGTCGTCGTGTTGGTATGGTGTTTCAAAAACCAAACCCTTTTCCTAAAAGCATTTTTGAAAATGTTTGTTACGGACTGAGATTACAAAATATTCGTGATAAGCAAGTGTTGAATGAAACCGTTGAGTGGGCATTACGTGGTGCGAACCTTTGGGAAGAGGTAAAAGATCGTTTAGATGATAATGCCTTGAGTTTATCGGGTGGACAGCAGCAACGTTTGTGTATTGCGAGAGCCATTGCGATTAAACCAGAGGTGTTGTTATTGGATGAACCAACTTCCGCACTGGATCCAATTTCGACCTTGGCCGTAGAAGAGCTTATTTTTGAGTTGAAAAAAGAGTTCACAATTTTAATCGTGACACACAATATGCAGCAAGCCGCACGTGTGTCCGATTATACTGCCTTTATGTATATGGGGGATATGGTGGAGTATACCGATACGGATTCACTGTTTACCAATCCAAAATTAAAACAAACAGAAGATTATATTTCAGGGCGTTACGGTTAAATGGATAGTGGTTTCACCATTAATTCGTGCTTAAAAATACAATAGGAACGTTAGTTATGCAAAAAAAAGAGTTTAGTTCTCACATCTCCAATCAGTTAAACCGTAATTTAGAAGAGTTGTTTAATCATATTTTAGAAATGGGTGGCATGGTTGAAAATCAACTGGATATGGCGCTCTCTGCATTGGGCAATAGTGACATTAAAATAGCCAAAGAAGTGGTGCGTTTTGATAAATCGATTAATCAAGCGGAGATGGAAATTGATCGTCTATGCATTCGTGTCTTAGCTCGTCAGCAGCCCACCGCGTCTGATTTACGTTTAATTTTAGCGACGATTCGAATCGCCATTGATTTAGAGCGCATGGGGGATGAAATTTGTAAACTGGCCAAATTGGTGATTAAGTTTCATAAAAATGAACCTTGTGTGTGTGCCAATTATGCTGGGTATGCCGAGCTGGTTGATATTACCACGCGCTCTCGTGAAATGTTAAAAACAACACTGAATGCTTTTGCTCGTGTATCGGCTGAAGATGCCATGTCTATCTTGGATCAAGAAGAAGTCGTTGATAACGTGTATGCTAAGGCGTGTAAAGATGTCACGGAACAGTTTAAGAAAAACCCTGAGAATGTTGAGTGTTTGCTTGAAGTCATGACCGCGTTGCGAGCCAGCGAACGTTTATCCGATCACGCGTTAAATATTATGGAAAGCATTATCTATTTAGTGCAAGGTAAAGACGTTCGTAATATGGATCAAGAGCGTTTAACCAAGTTTTTAGAGAAACTATAAGAGAGTGTTCTCATGTCGCTTGATACCATTCTGATTGTCGAAGATGAAGCTGCAATTCGTGATATGTTAAATTTTACGTTATCTTCAGCAGGCTACAACGTGGTTGAAGCGCATAATGGCGAACAAGCTTGGAAGCTATTAAATGATGAGGTTCCAACCTGCTTGTTGTTAGACTGGATGTTGCCTGGCATGTCGGGCGTTAACTTGCTTGAACGTATCCGAAAGCATGATCGTTTTGCCGCCATGCCCGTTATTATGTTAACAGCAAGGGGGGAGGAAAATGATCAAGTGCAAGGGTTTGAAGCGGGTGCGGATGACTATGTGATTAAACCTTTTTCTCCACGTGCATTAGTCGCTCGTCTTAAAGCACTTTTGAGAAGAGAGCATCCTGAATCAAGTCGTTCAGAACGCTTAATTCAAGGCGATTTAAAGCTTGATTTGGGCAGTTATCGTTTTACGGTAGCAGATCAAGAGGTTAAACTAGGGCCTACAGAGTTTAAGCTTATGCAGTTTTTTATGAGTCGACCTAATCGAGTTTTTACTCGATTACAATTGTTAGATCGAGTTTGGGGAGAGCAGGTTGTGGTGGAAGATCGAACCGTGGATGTACACATTCGACGACTTAGAAAAATATTAGAAACCGTTCAGCGTGCTGAGGTCATACAGACTGTACGAGGCGCTGGGTATCGTTTTTCAGTTGATTAAGCAGGGATTCTGTGTCTAGCACTCCGTTATCCAGAGCGATTTCTCGAGAGTTAACGTGGGTTGCGTTGTCGTTGGGCGTGTTTTTGTTCGTTGCTTGGTTAACGGGTCTTTGGGTTTTTAGCTTACTGGCTTATTTACTTTTTTACCTGATTCGTCAAATTTGGAGTCTTTACCAGTTCGACGCTTGGTTTCGTGATGTACCTAATGCCACGGCACCTCAATCAGGGTTTTGGCAAGAGCTTTGCGCCATCATCTCTCATAAACAACGAGCACTAGAAAAACGTGCCGATTTGCAAAATAATAAATCAGAGCAATTTCATGCTGCCTCTATGGCGCTTCCAATAGCCATTATTTCACTGACGAAACATCATAAAATTGAGTGGTTTAATGATGCCGCTCAAACCCTTCTCTCCATTCAGCGAAGTGATACAGGGCGAAAGCTAGAAACTTTGGTCAGACAACCTGAGTTTATTCGCTATTTAAAGCAGAAAGAGATTGATAAACCTCTATTTTTAGAAGGATTTATGGGGCAGTCTCGAACCTATCGCTGTGAAATCTTTGACTACCATCATGGTCACCGCCTGCTGATGATTGAGGATGTGCATGAGTTGTATAATTTGGCAAAAATTCGTAAAGATTTTGTCGCTAACGCCTCTCATGAATTACGAACCCCTTTAACCGTGGTGAATGGCTATCTTGAAATGATGATTGATATGTCGGATCAAATTCCTCAGCTTTGGGAAAAACCACTGGGTCAAATGCACCATCAGTCCTTACGAATGCAAGCGATTATTGAAGACCTATTAACACTCTCTCGAATTGAGTCAGATACCCTGATGAATACCACAAAAGTAATTCAAGTGAGTGAGATGTTAAAAAATATTGAGATTGATATTCGTTATCTCTATGATGAAAAGTACGAGATTGATTTTTCTATTGAAGAGGGCTTGTCTTTAAAAGGGGTAGAAGAGCCTTTAAAAAGTGTCTTTACTAACTTAATTTCAAATGCCTTTCGTTATACGCCTAAAGGGGGGCGGGTATCGATTCGTTGGTACTCCGATTCGACAGGCGCTCACTTTGAAGTAGAAGACACGGGAATTGGCGTTCCGAATGAGTTTTTAAGTCGCTTAACAGAACGATTTTATCGAGTGGATACCGCACGATCTCGTGAGAGTGGCGGGACAGGGTTAGGGCTGGCGATTGTAAAACACGTTTTAGATAAGCACGAGTCTGAGCTTAAAATACAAAGCCAAGTGGGCAAAGGCTCTATTTTTCGATGTGACTTCCATATTGATTGAAGCTGTTTTTGGCTAAACGTCACAAAGCTGTCATATTTATGTCAAACGAATGTTACGAAGCGTTGCTAGAATGGATGCTGTTGTTTAGGGGAACACTGATTCGAGTGGACTTCTTAAGCTCTCATTAATATCTATTTGGAGTATCGGAATGAAAAATTCTAAACTGGTTATGGCATTAGGAATTGCCGCAGCAACCATGATGGCACCCGCCGTATCGAGTGCAAGTAGCACTGAGTTAAATGAATATCAAAAGGTTTCAGGTGTTTCAGGCCATTTATCATCCGTCGGGTCGGATACCTTGGCTAACTTGATGACATTATGGGCTGAAGAATTTAAACGCTACTACCCAAATGTAAACATTCAGATTCAAGCCGCAGGGTCTTCTACAGCTCCACCAGCCTTAACAGAAGGTACATCAAGCATTGGGCCAATGAGTCGTAAGATGAAGTCTAAAGAGCTTTCGATGTTTGAGAAAAAACATGGTTATAAACCAACGGCGATTGGTGTTGCCATTGATGCATTAGCGGTTTATGTGCATAAAGATAACCCTATTGAAAACTTAACCATTCCACAAGTGGATGCGATCTTTTCCTCTACTCGTAAATGCGGTCTTAAAAATGACATTGCGACTTGGGGTGATGCAGGGGTAACGGGCTCTTTAGCAAATAAAAGTATTCAAATGTATGGCCGTAACTCGGTATCAGGCACCTATGGTTTCTTTAAAAAGAAAGCACTTTGTAAAGGTGACTTTAAATCGGCAGTGAATGAGCAACCGGGTTCTGCCTCTGTGGTTCAATCCGTTTCAGCCTCGTTAAATGGTATTGGTTACTCTGGAATTGGTTATAAAACCGCAGGTGTTAAAATGCTACCAATTGCCAAAAAGGCAGGCGGTAAGTATGTTGAAGTAACACATGAGAATTCTCTTAATGGGACTTACCCGTTAGCGCGTATTTTGTATGTGTACATTAATAAGGCCCCTAATAAGCCATTGGATCCTGTGGTGAAAGAATTTTTGACACTGGTGCTTTCTAAGGAAGGTCAAAAGGGCGTTTCAAAAGATGGTTACATCCCTTTACCGCCTAAAATTGCAGATAAGTATTTAAAGGTGCTTAATAAATAGTACCTTTACGTTACATCTTTATAAAAAAAGCCCTGGTTAATCTGGGGTTTTTTATGTCTTGGCTTTACGTTTGACAGGCTTCTAAGCACCTATGGTGCAAAAAAATGATGCGATCAGCGATGGGGTAGGGGGGGTAAAATACAGGTGAAAATTATGTTAGAATACTGCCCTTAATTTTATCTTATTGAACGATACGGAACGGAACCACTATGTCTCAAACTTCATCTCAAAGCAGTCCTTTTACGGGAGGCTTGTACGTTATTACTTACGGTTGTCAGATGAACGAATACGACTCGGATAAGATGGCCAGCTTGTTGGAAAAAACCCATGGTTTAACGTTGGTTACTGAGCCAGATGAAGCGGATGTGGTCTTGATGAACACCTGTTCTGTGCGTGAAAAAGCACAAGAAAAAGTGTTTTCAGAGCTGGGGCGTTGGTCTAAGTGGAAAGCCAAAAAGCCCAATCGTATTATAGGTGTGGGAGGCTGCGTGGCTTCGCAAGAGGGTAAAGTGATTCGTCAACGTGCCCCGAGTGTGGATGTGATTTTTGGCCCCCAAACCTTACACCGTTTGCCTGCTATGATTGATGAAGCCTTGCGTGTTCGTGGTGACGATTCGGTGAAAAAGAAAAAAGCCGTGATTGATATCTCGTTCCCAGAAATTGAAAAATTTGATAACTTACCTGAGCCTGAAGTCAATGGCGTATCGGCCATGGTCTCCGTTATGGAGGGCTGCTCTAAATACTGCACCTTCTGTGTGGTGCCTTACACCCGTGGCGAAGAGGTTAGCCGACCGTTTGAAGACGTGTTACGTGAAGTGAGTATCTTAGCGGAACAAGGCGTACGAGAGGTTAATTTACTTGGACAAAATGTAAATGCATACCGTGGCGAAATGGCCGATGGCGAGATTGCCGATTTAGCCATTTTAATGCACGCTATTCGTACCATTGATGGCATTGACCGCATTCGTTTTACCACTTCCCATCCCAATGAGATGACTCAAAGTTTAATTGACTGCTATGCAGAAATTCCAGAACTCGTCTCACATCTGCATTTGCCCATTCAATCAGGTTCGGATCGCGTGTTGGCGATGATGAAGCGAAACCACATGGTCATTGAATATAAATCCACCATTCGTAAAATTAGAGCGTTACGCCCTGATTTATGTTTATCTGGAGACTTTATCATTGGGTTTCCAGGAGAAACCTGTGATGACTTTAAAGAGACCTTGGCGTTGGTTGACGAATTAAACTACGATCGTTCATTTAGTTTTATTTACAGTGAACGCCCTGGTACACCTGCGGCAGGTTTTCCTGATGAAGAGCCGATGGAGAAGAAAAAACGTCGTCTGTTTGTGTTACAGCAGCAACTTAATAAGCAAACAGCGGCCATTGGTGAAGCGATGATTGGTACTGTGCAACGCGTATTGGTGGAGCGTCTATCCAGAAACTCCTTTGAGCAAGTGGCAGGGCGTACTGAAAATAATCGCGTGGTGAACTTTGATGGTTCACCTGAATTGATTGGTCAATTTGTCGACGTTGAAATTACAGAAGCATTAAATAATTCATTGCGTGGTGTGGTTGTAGCGACGCCAGAAGCGGATAGACATATTGCACCACAGGCGTATTCTTTGTAATGAACAAAAAACTCTGCCCCAGAGCATCCTCCCTCGAGCAAGCTCAATTCACCTTGCACTCCCCTCTTATTTTTTTAAAGATTAAACTCAGGGGTTCTACTTGTCTGTCTTAAATACGATTCAATTTAATCTGTTTCCAGAAGATAATGAGCGCTTACAAAATTTAAGTGGTTGGCATCAAGAGCATTTTGAACAGGTAGAGCTTGGACTGGGTGTTGAAATTAACAGTCGAGGTTTTCAACTCTCTGTGACTGGATTGGCTGACCGAGTGGTAAAAGCGGAACAAGTAATTCGAGAACTATACGATGAAACGGCTCAGCAAACACTCACCCCTGACTTAGTTCACTTGGTATTGCATGAACTGGGATTTGACCAGCCACAAGCGTTTATCCCAGAACAGGTATTGGTGACAACACGGCGCAAAACCTTTAAAACCCGTAACGCTAATCAAGCGCACTACTTAAATGCCATTAAAGCGCACGATGTGAGTTTTGGTATTGGCCCAGCAGGCACAGGAAAAACCTATCTAGCGGTTGCCTGTGCTGTTGAGGCGTTGGAAAACGAGCAGGTTCGACGGATTATCTTAACGCGTCCAGCGGTCGAAGCGGGCGAGAAACTCGGGTTTTTACCGGGTGATTTAAGTCAAAAAGTGGATCCTTATTTGCGGCCATTATTTGATGCTCTGTTTGATATGTTAGGGTTTGAAACCGTTGAACGATTGATTGAAAAAAATGTCATTGAAATTGCACCATTAGCCTTTATGCGCGGACGCACCTTAAACGAAGCGTTTATTATTTTAGACGAAGCGCAAAACACCTCCACCGAACAGATGAAAATGTTTTTAACCCGTATTGGATTTGGTTCAACCGCTGTGGTTACAGGCGATATTACCCAGTGTGACTTGCCTAGTCATCAAAAATCAGGATTACGCCATGTTATTGAAGTGTTAGAAGGGGTTGAAGGCATTGGCTTTACCTTCTATCAAGCGCAAGATGTGGTACGACATGCGATGGTACAAAAAATTGTCACCGCCTATGATTCGTTTGAACGCAAACAGAGTCGAACACAGGAGGATGCCTAGCCGTGTTACAGGTTGAATTACAGTGGGGTATAGAGCCGTTAGCGTTACCCACTCAAGGCTTGTGCGAACGCTGGGTGGCAGAAAGTTTAACGGCCACTCAAAACACACCTAAAAATACCGAGTTAACCATTCGCATTGTTAGCTTGGAAGAGAGTCAAACGCTTAATCAAACTTATCGCAATAAAAATAAACCCACCAATGTATTGTCATTTGAATTTGAACCCCCCGTTGGGTTACCTGAAGGTGTGCTGGATGAGGGGGGGGAGAATTTTTATTTAGGTGATTTAGCTATTTGTGCCGAGGTGGTTATACAAGAAGCCGAGCAGCAAAATAAATTATTAGAAGCGCACTGGGCACATATGATTGTGCATGGCACCTTGCATTTACAAGGGTTTGACCATATAGAGACGAAAGACGCTCTAATAATGGAAGCATTAGAAGTTAAAATAATGCGTAAATTAGGGTATGCTAACCCCTATGAAGCCTCTGATTAAGTTTGGGTTGATTTTATCTCCTGAAATATTTATCCCAGACTTAATCAGAGGCTCCCTATAAAATTTAATCAAAAAGGATAACAAAGTTAATGAGTGACAGTAGTAGCGGCTCTTCGTGGTTAGAACGTTTGGGAAAACTGTTTTCGGATGAACCGGAGAGTCGAGAAAACTTAGTAAAAGTGTTAGCGGATGCACAAGCGCAGGGGCTTATTGATTCCGATGCGCTGGTCATGATTCAAGGCGTGTTAGAAGTCTCTGAAGCACGCGTGCGCGATATTATGATTCCGCGATTACAGATGGCATTAATTGATGCGAGTGAGCCACTAGAAGTCATCTTAGAAACCATGCTTGAAACCTCTCACTCTCGTTATCCCGTTATTTGCGATAAAAAAATCATCGGTATTTTACTCGCCAAAGACGTCTTTAGAGCCGTGGTTAAGGGTGAATTAAAAACCAAAGACGATTTGGCTAAAATTTATCGTAAGCCTATTTTTGTCCCCGAAAGTAAGCGTTTAAATGTTCTGTTACGAGAGTTTAGAGCGGGTCGAAATCACTTAGCGCTAGTGGTAGACGAGTACGCCGAGCTGGCAGGACTCGTGACCATTGAAGACGTATTAGAGCAAATCGTGGGTAAAATTGAAGATGAACACGACGCACAGGAACAAGAGAATATTCAAAAACGCACCGCACATAGCTACTCCATGCAAGCGTTTACGCCCATTGAAGAGTTTAACCGCTTTTTTAATGTCAATATTGAAGCCGATAGCAGTGAAACCATGGGTGGACTTTTAGCCTCTAAATTTGGACACGTTCCTCAGCCCGGTGAAAGCATGACGTTGGAAGGCTTTTGCTTTAAAGTCCTTAAGGGGAGTGAGCGGTGTACCAAACTATTTGAAGTCAAAGCGGTTGATGATGCCATTAAAGTGCAAATAACGGATGGGGTGGAAGAGGAAAAAGTGGCGAGTTAAGCCACTCTAAGTCCATACCGTTTAATATAGAATTTTTTAGCGCCCTCCCTGACAAGGGAAGGGCTGGGATGGGGTTTCCTTTTACGAGTGATACCCCACTTCCCAACCTCCCCCTTCTTTTTGCCATTTAGACAAGCCATTGCTTAGGATTGTTTTTTGAAAAAAACAGCACGTTTATTTCTAACCCTTTTTGTACCCAATAAAACGTATTTTGTTGCGTTACTCTTCGGGGCGCTAGGGGTGTTTTCTTTCGCTCCATTTCACTTTTCACCGGTCATTCTCATCTCAATTATGGGGCTATTTTTTCTATGGTTTCAGGCTAAAAATCGTTTTGAAGCCACCAAAATAGGCTTATGGTTCGGTTTTGGTTTTTTTGGCCTTGGGGTGAGTTGGCTCTTTTCAAGTATCTACATCTATTCAGGCGTACTCCTGCCCATTGCCATTGCATTAACCTTTCTATTTATCCTCTTTCTCTCCCTGTTTATTGCACTTAGCGGTTGGATTGTTCAATACTTCAAGCAAACAAAACGACCCGGGTTCACGTTTGTTCTACTGTTTCCAGCCGTGTGGGTGGCAGGAGAGTTGCTACGATCCTCCATCTTTGGTGGCTACCCCTTTTTATTACTGGGCAACACGCATATTGAGACTTGGTTAGCGGGTTACGCCCCTGTTTTGGGAGTATGGGGTGTCAGTTGGGCGATAGCCGCTTCCGCTGGTTTATTGCTCTGGATATATCAGGCTAAAGCATGGGTTACAGCCAGTATCTCATTAAGTTTACTGTGGGCAGTAGGGGGGTTATTACAAGACATACAATGGGTTCAGCCCATTGATCAACCCATCGAAATCGCTCTATTGCAAGGCAATATTCCGCAAGAAGAGAAGTGGAAACAGTCCATGTTTTTACCCACCTTAAACGCCTATGTTTCGATGACCAAAAAACACCTCGATGCCGATGTCATCGTCTGGCCAGAAACCGCCATTCCAGCCTATTATGGCGTCGTCGAAAAAGGCGCATTAAGCTCCTTTATTAAAGACATACAGCTACTGGATGTCGACGTATTAGTGGGTGCTATCGCAGGTGATTCGTCTTCAGACAATTACTACAATGCTCTAATCAACCTTAATCGTCCAGATGAGCGTTATTACAAACATCACCTCGTGCCATTTAGTGAATTCTTTCCATTTCACGACGTATTTGATTACCTCAGCGCACTGTTCGATATTCCCTTTGCCACTTTTACTCACGGCGATAAAAATTCCCCCCCTCTAATGCTTGGTGGTCAGTTAACGGGATTAAGTGTCTGTTATGAAATGGCCTTTGGTAATGAACTCGCAACGCAACTGCCCGACGCTAAATATCTCATTACCGTCAGTAACGACGCATGGTTTGCACACACCTTTGAACCCGCTCAACAACTGCAAGAAGTACAAATGCGGGCGTTAGAGTTAGGGCGGGAAATCGCCCGAAGCACCAATACAGGTTATACCGCCATCGTCGATATACAAGGGCATATTAAACAACAAATTCCCGCCTACAAACGTGGCGTGCTAAGAGGCGAAATACAACCCTACCAAGGTCTTACATTCTATGCAGAATGGGGCAAAACCCCCGTGCTCTTCCTGCTGTTTTCATTTTTTGCCTTCCTACTCGCAAAACGATACTTTATGAGAGGGCGGTAGTCATGCATGAATCTTATGATTTTTCAGAATCGGTTAAAAAAGCAAATTACGATTCGTATTGATGAAGAAACGATCTCTTATTTTAAAGAGATGGCTCATGCTAAAGGTATTCCTTATCAAAGCTTAATTAAT
>WFNQ01000138.1 GCA_015488565.1 Thiomicrorhabdus sp. | reverse complement strand
TTGATCTCTAGAATCAAGAAGCCCTGTAAAACCCGCAACAAAGCTCACCGCGACCACACCATCTTGAGTGTTATCCGTATAGTCGTATTTATATTCCTTAACAAGCGTGCCATTATTGCTTACCGTTCCAGTATCACTGGTCACATTTGAACCCATTCCACTCGGTTGATCCCAAGAACCAACCGCATAAGTGTTATAAGTTAAAACAACTTCCTGATTAGCCGCTTCCGAACCAAAGTCAAATGTTTGATTAACCCTATCCCAAACGGCCTCATCTGTACCCACATTGGTTCCCGAACCACCAAGAGAATTATCTCCCATATTTAAAAGGTCATTCCCCGAAAAACTTTGCCCAGACCCCAAAGTACTTGTCGTATTTTGCTGAAACTCTTTCTCGTCTTTACGTTTAAGCTCATACCCAGAAATGGTCACCAATAAATCATCAAAATCATCTTCTGAATAGTCCATTTTTATAAACATCGCATCGCCATCTCTATTTTCAGCCTCTTCGGCACTTAGCACCGCTAAGTTGTTGTTAGCACGATCATTGTAGGCCAGAATTACAGCAACTAAACCATCTCCCAATAAATTTACTCCCGCACAACTTGTTCCAGCACACATAACTAAATTATTCACACCAAGACTTCCTGCGACAGGCTCTGTTGTAAAATTAAATGCAGGAGTCGTATCACGATTAAAAAAGCAAGCCGAATCAATAGGGCAACTTGCTAGATTACTGGCAGTCACGACCCCCTTATTCACCGCATAATGAAATAAATTACCTTGACCGTCCACAACATCCGATAAAGACAAACCCAGTTCATCAAAAGGCACCGAACCAGAATCACTTACACACACGTCAACATTTACTGTTCGAGCAGGGATAGCGGGGGTTGCAGGAACTGCAGGAATAAAAGGCTTGGAAGCTGTTTCAACCTGAGCAGGAGAACCAAAGCTTGCAGGGATGGCAGGCAGGACGGCACTAGCATTAGACCGATTTTCTGCACCAAACCCTGACTGTCCTTGTGCATTCACATCAGGACAGGGTAAATAATGGTTTTTTTCAATAAAACGAAGTAAAGCCCCTTTAACAGCAACTAACTTAGCATCACTAGTCTCACGATCTATATTCACTTTCTGCTCTGTAAACAAAGTCGCTGATCCAATAGCTAAAGCCGATACAATACCTAATACAACAGCGAGTTCTACTAAAGTAAAACCAGACTGTTCATTCAATTTTTTTAAACAATTCATAGTAAACTCCTAAAAGGGGTTACCCCTTTCTTTAACGCCCCCTATGGAGGCTCAGGAAAAGTATCTAATGTGCCACCTGAAGAGAGAATGGCATAATTTACATCGGCATTTAAGATCCAAAATAATTGATCATCAAACCTCTGCCCCTCTCTTTGAGAACCAGTAGCAAGCCAATAATTTTGATCTCTATCCATATTTTCAGTTTCAGCTTCATCTAAACCAGCATTGGTATTAGTATTAATAGCATTCCAAGTTGCAGCACCATTTTGGCCAAAACTTACTACCACTGCAATAGCGAACTCCTCTAAAAAGAAACCATTACCCGTTGCCGCCGAACACCCCATTGCAACGGGGGTTCTTTCACCGCAAACTCTATAATTACCTGCGCCACCACGACCTGAGCCACTCCCCCCAAAGGGTCGAGTATTAAACCCAAACACCGGTGCACTCTGATTATTAAAATAACTTGCCGATGCCAACGGATCCAAAATATCAACAAGACCACTACGATCTGCACGAGCATTCACCGCGTAAAAAAGAGGCTGATGCCATGCATCCTCTTGTGCAATACCCAAGTCTAAAAAAGGAATTTGACCCTCTGCCTCCGTACATTCAAAAGGAGCAACTGCTTCGCGATTTTCCTTCCCATCACCATCCGAATCAGGACAAGGTAAAAAACGATTTACCTTTAAAAAAGTCATTAAAGCTTCCTGAACGTCTTTCATATACACTTCATTTTTAGCCATTTGACTAAACTCACGCTCATTCTTAACCACCTGAACTGTCGCCACCATCAAAATAACTAAAATACCTAAAGCCAGTGCCATTTCCAATAGAGTAAACCCTCTACTTTTTTGACCTTTACTTCTCACAAGAGGCTGAAAAATCATGGCGGACACCCTAATACTGTTCGCCAATTTTGCCCTTCTATATTAGGAATGGCTGGATCAGATGGAGGAGGTGGTGGTGGTGGTGACCCTCCACCTCCCATACCTCCCATACCTCCCATGCCACAATTACAAGCTTTCAAAACCCCTTCCATACCCAATAAACCA
>WFNQ01000137.1 GCA_015488565.1 Thiomicrorhabdus sp. | reverse complement strand
TTTTTTCATGGTTTTTTCCTTAATATTTGAATTGTGGAGTGTTTTTTTGGTAAATTAGTCTTAATATAAGCATTTCCTTATTTTGATTATAGCGATAAATGCTTATCGTGCAAGCGATTGGATTTGTTTTTATTTTCTGCTCCAGAGCATCCACTCTTGAGTAAGCTTAATTCACCTTGTCTCCCCCCCCCTCTCTCTTTATTTTTATAAAGTATGAAGAGATTTTTAATGAAGGAGTGTTAAATGGCGATGGCTTTAAAAGCGCGTTTTAAGGTTTTTTTGTACCCTGTGCTGATTATATTGGCTGCGTTGTTATTATTTTTCTATTTTGTCTCTACTAAGTCTGTTCAGCCAAAAATTGAGGTGCAGGAGAAGGTGTGGATGGTGGCGTCAATGGGCGTGGTATTTGAGGAACTGTCTCCAATACATCGTTTGTACGGCAAGGTGGAATCTTTTTCAATGGTAGAGGCGGCAGCACCTGTATCGGGGGTTGTGGATAAGGTGTGGGTAAAAGAGGGGGAGTTAGTTAAGCAAGGTGAGGCATTGGTCTCAATGGCACGGGCTGATTTGGATATTCCTTTGCAGCAAGCTAAAGCAGATGTCGCGGATGCGAAAGCGCAGGCTGCGTTGCAAAAATTGGTTGATAAAGCCAATATACAACGATTAGACCATGAACAACGTGTGTTGACATTGAAACAGACAACGGTTCAACGAACACGACAACTTATAAATAAAGATTTGGCCTCTCAAGCGGATTTGGATCAGGTCGAAGAAGCGTTAGTTCGACAGGAGTATGTTGTGGTGGGTGCACAATTAGCGGTTGAAGAGGGGGGGGTAAAAATTCAACAAGTTCAAGCGCGTTTGGCGAAAGCACAAGCGACTTTAGCACAGGCTAAATTAAATTTAACACGTGGGCAAGTTATTGCGCCTTATGATGCACGTATTGTTAAGGTTGCCGTCAGTGAAGGATCTCGTGTAAACATGGGCACGGTGCTGGTTCGTTTTTATGGATTGGATTCTTTAGAGCTTCGTGCCAAGCTCCCAGTAACGATTTTAACCAAAGTACAATCGGTAGTAGAGAGAGGGGGTGTATTAGAGGCGCTCTATCAGCAAGAGGGGAGTACGCAATCTCTGCGCCTGTCTCGTTTGGCGGGTGAGGCAACAACAAGTGGTTTAGATTCTTTTTTTACCATACCAAGGGAGTTTACTCAGGTTAGACCAGGGGACTTGATGGAGGTGGATTTACAGGGCGAGCCATTGAAGCATGTTGTGGCCGTACCTTATGGGGCATTGTATGGTCGTAATCTTGTTTATCTTATTCGAGAGGGAAGGCTACAAGCGCACTCTGTTCAGCTATTGGGAGAGGTGTTGCGAGAGGGTGAGTTATGGGCTTTGATTGCCTCTCATCGAGCGGAAAATGGTGACAACGTGTTGACTGAGCAAGATCGAATTTGTATTACACATTTACCGAATGCCATCACGGGGCTTAAGGTGTCCGAGGTTGTGCAATGAATGATTCATCGTTTTCTACGGAAAATATAACGTCATCTAATCGTGATGATCGAGATTATCAACTTAAAGAAGAGACCTTTAAATCTGGGGGGGTAATTGGTCTGTTTGCCCGTCATAAAGTTGCCCCTAATTTGTTGATGTTGATGATGTTGTTAGCGGGTGTTGTGGCTCTGCTAAAATTGAATGTGCAGTTTTTTCCTAATTTTGAATTAGATTATGCGTCGGTGCGAGTCATTTGGCCGGGCGCCAATGCTCAGGATGTGGCGTTAAGCATTACCAACCCAGCTGAGCGGGTATTGCGTAATTTAGATGGGTTGGATGAGATGACCTCTACCTCCTCTTTGGGCTTGTCTCTGATTACCCTTAAGTTTAAAGAGGGGACGAATATGATTGAGGCCGTTGATCAGATTAATCAACGGATGAGTGAGTTACGAAACCTACCTCAAGAGGCGCAAAAGCCTGTTATTCAACGTATTGTAAATTATGAGTCGATTGCCAAACTGTTGTTGATTAGTGAGCAGGGTGATATATCTGACATGCGAACAATGGCACATCGTTTTGAGCGTGAGCTGTTAAATCGCGGAATTGATAAAATTAGTTTTGTTGGTTTACCACTGGAGGAGATGGCCGTAGAGTTGTCTCAAGAGACATTGGCGCAGTTTAATTTATCTTTAGAAGGGGTTGGCGCTCAGGTTGCTGGGATGAGTCAGGATATTCCTTCTGGTTCGGTTGGCGACAGTGATAGTGTACGAGATGTGAGAGCCTTGGAGCAAAAACGAACGGTTTTAGAGTTCAGTCAAATACCGCTGATTGTCAGTGAATCTGAAAACGTGTCGTTGGGCGAATTAGCAAGTATTGAGCGCCGTGCAGTAAAGAATGCGCCTTATGTGACCGTGGATGGTTTTCCTGCGATTCAACTGCAATTACAGCGTGCTGAAAATGGCGACACCTTAAAGTCTTCTAAAATTTTGTTTGACTGGTTAGAAGAGGTGGAACCGACACTGCCTGATGGGATGAGATTGGTGGTTTATGACGAAAAGTGGTCACTGGTTAAACAGCGTATTATGCTGTTGGTGAATAATGGCATTGGTGGGTTAATTTTAGTCATTTTGATTTTATATATTTTTATGAATGGTCGCGTGGCTTTTTGGGTGGCGGTGGGGATTCCCGTCTCATTTGCGGCGACCTTAATGATTATGTACCTTGCGGGTGGCAGCATTAACATGGTCAGCATGTTTGGTCTTATCATGGCGCTGGGGATTATTGTGGATGATGCCATCGTGGTCGGAGAGGATGCATTGGCACATCATGAAAGAGGTGAAGCCCCTTTGCAGGCCGCAGAAGGTGGGGCGCGTAGAATGTTAGGGCCTGTTACGGCCTCCTCTTTAACCACAGTGGGTGCTTTTTTACCGTTGATGATGATTGGCGGTGAGATGGGGAATATTCTGTTTGCCATTCCATTAGTCATTATTGCGGTTATTTTTGCTTCTTTGATTGAAAGTTTTGTGATTTTGCCGGGGCATCTCCGCCATGCTTTATCGGGGGTAAAGCGTCCTGAAATTGGATCTATTCGGTATCGTTTGGACTCGGGAATTGATCACTTTCGTCACCATCAGTTTCGCTATCTTATTCGGTGGGTGCTATCACATCGTGCCATTACGATTGCGACCACTCTGGCATTGATGATTTTTGTAATAGGCCTGTTGGCGGGGGGGCGTTTGGGTTTTGTATTTTTCCCCTCCCCTGAATCGACTAAATTGTTTGCTGAAGCGCGTTTTGTGGCAGGCACACCAGGTGAAGTATCGGCACGTTATGTCGATAAACTGCATCAAGCGTTATTGGATACGGAGGCTGAATTGGAGCCAGGTATTATTCGAGTGGCAACGATAAATTACAATAAAACCAATCGACAATCTGGGCCTAATTTTGGTTCAGTCAATGTGGAATTGGTGGAGTCGGATCAACGTGAAACACGAAATTTGGAGTTTGTTCGTGTTTGGCAAGAGAAGGCAGGTGAAGTGCCGGGGTTAGATATACTGACCATCGAGTCACCTAAAAGCGGCCCGCCAGGAGGGGACATTGATATTCGCTTATCAGGTGCAGAACCTCAGGTGTTAAAACAGGCCTCTTTGGATTTGCAAGGCGTATTAATGCAGGTTTCGGGGGTGAGTGGTATTCGGGATGATCTGCCTTATGGACGAGATCAGCTGGTGTATCAGTTAACGCCTCAAGGTAAAGCAATGGGGCTAACTTATGCTTCATTAGGTCGTCAATTGTCAGATGCTTTTTCTGGACGATTGGTGCAAATTTTTACCGATGCCGAAGACGAAATTGAGGTTAGGGTACAGCTCCCACGAGCAGAGCAGAATACGTTGGCAACGATTAATCGTATGCAGGTGGTTACGCCCAATGGGGATAGAGTCTTATTGAGCACAGTTGCCTCTTGGTCGACACAGCGAGGCTTTGATATTATGCGCCATGTGGATGGAGACTTAACCGTTAATGTGATTGGAGAGGTGGATAAGCATGTTAATAATGCCAACCGCATTTTAGAGAGCTTACAGGAAACGATGTTGCCAGAACTGGAAGCAAAGTATGGTCTTACCGTTTCACTGGAAGGACAGAGTGCACGACAAGCAGAGACCATGGCTGATATGAAAGTGGGATTATTTATTGGTTTGGCCATGATTTATATTGTACTAGCTTGGGTGTTTAGCTCGTATGGCTGGCCGTTGGTGGTTATGATGGCAATTCCTTTTGGATTGATTGGTGCCATTCTAGGGCATTGGTGGATGGGGTTGGATATGACAATTTTATCTCTGTTTGGCTTCTTTGGGTTGTCGGGAATTGTGGTGAATGATTCGATTATTTTAGTCAGTTTTTATAAGCGTCTTCGTGAGGCAGGTCTATCGGTCAATGACGCATTGGAAGAGGCAGCGGTACAACGAGTAAGAGCGGTGTTGTTGACATCATTAACAACAGTTGCAGGCTTAACCCCTTTATTATTTGAAACCTCGTTGCAAGCACAGTTTTTGATTCCAATGGCAACGGCGATTGCGTTTGGTTTGATGTTTTCAACGCTATTGATTTTATTGGTTATTCCCGCCATGCTCTCTTTTTATGAACATGCCGAGCAGTCTGTAAAGAGGAGAATGAGCTGTAAAGTTGATTTGTCTCAAGAAATCCAGTGCTGAATATTGATGTCAGTAGCGTAAGACCACTCTATTCTAGAGATGAACGAGAAATTCAAAATGTTTTTTTACTTGAAAGCATTCATTGGAATAAACACAACAAAGCCCTTATAACAAGGGTTTTGTTGTGTTTGATGTGGGGGTTTAGTCGCTGATTTCATTTAGAAAGTCATAAGAAAACTTGATGATTTGGTCAATATAAGAGAGAATATTCGTCCAAATTATATGGTCGTTCCTCTTAAGCATTATCAGAAATCGTGAGTGCTTCAAGTCAGGTGAAGGCGTGTAAACACCGAATTTTTTTAAATATTGAGGAAGTTGTATGGCAACTCGTAGAGAATTAGCAAACGCAATTCGTGCGTTAAGCATGGATGCAGTTCAAAAAGCAAACTCAGGTCACCCTGGTGCGCCAATGGGTATGGCGGACATCGCTGAAGTATTGTGGAATGGTCACTTAAAGTTCAATCCAACCAATTCTAAATGGGCTGATCGTGATCGCTTTATCTTGTCTAACGGACATGGTTCGATGCTAATGTACTCTTTATTGCACTTGAGCGGTTTTGATTTAAGCATGGACGATATTAAACAGTTCCGTCAATTACACTCTAAAACTGCAGGTCATCCTGAATATGGTTATGCGGAAGGAATTGAAACTACAACGGGTCCTTTAGGTCAGGGACTGACCAATGCCGTTGGTATGGCGATTGCAGAGCGTACGTTAGCAGCACAGTTTAACAAGCCTGGTCACGATATTGTAGATCACCACACGTATGTATTTATGGGTGACGGTTGTTTGATGGAAGGGCTTTCTCATGAAGCGGCGGCAATGGCTGGGACACTCGGTCTTGGTAAATTGATTGCTTTTTGGGATGACAACGATATTTCAATCGATGGTAACATCGGTGACTGGATGGAAAAAGGTGTTCCAGGTCGCTTTAATTCTTATGACTGGCACGTTATTCCGAGTGTGGATGGACATGATGCGGCGGCGATTGATGCGGCGATTACGTTGGCTAAATCGGTTACAGATCGTCCTACATTGATTTGTACTAAAACAGTGATTGGTTTTGGTTCTCCAAATAAGTGCGGTACTTACTCTTGTCACGGTGCACCGTTAGGTGATGAAGAGATTGCATTGGCTCGTAAAGAGCTTGGTTGGACAGCTGGCCCGTTTGAAATTCCAGATGATATCTATGCAGGTTGGGATCACAAAGCACAAGGTCAAACAGATGAAGCGGCTTGGAATGCTAAGTTTGAAGCCTACCGTGCAGCTTATCCTACAGAAGCGGCTGAATATGAGCGCCGTATTGCAGGCGACTTGCCGGCTAACTTTGAAGTGGAAATGGATTCGTTCATTGCTAAAACACAAGAAGAGATGCCAAAAATTGCATCGCGTCAAGCATCTCAAAAATCCATTGAAAAAATGGGCGAGTTGTTGCCAGAAATGTTTGGTGGTTCAGCCGATTTAACGGGTTCTAACTTAACGAACTGGTCTAAGATGGTTAAGGTTAACCATGAAAATGCAGATGGTAATTACCTGTCTTGGGGTGTTCGTGAGTTTGGTATGGCGCACATGATGAACGGAATGGTATTACACGGAGGCTTCAAGGTTTTCGGTGGTACGTTCTTTATGTTCATGGAGTTTATGAGAAATGCCTTAAGAATGTCTGCATTGATGAAAATCGGTACGATTTATGTTTATACGCATGATTCGATTGGTTTGGGTGAAGATGGACCAACGCATCAGCCTGTTGAGCAATTAGCAACAATGCGTGTGATTCCGAATTTCCAAACATGGCGTGGTTGTGACGCGGTTGAGTCTGCGGTTTCATGGAAACTTGCGATGATGCGTGGTGATGCACCAACTGCGTTAATTTTCTCTCGTCAAGCATTGGAGCCAATGGCTCGTACGGCTGAGCAAGTGAAAAATATTGAGAAGGGTGGTTATGTCCTGAAAGATTGTGAAGGTACGCCTGATATTATCTTTATCTCAACCGGTTCTGAAGTGGGTCTAGCAGTTGAAGCGGCTGAAGCAATGGATGCAAGTGTACGTATTGTTTCAATGCCTTGTACCAGTGCGTATGATGAGCAAGATCAAGCGTATAAAGATTCTGTGCTAATTCCAGGCGTGAAGCGTGTTGCGATTGAAGCGGGTGTTGCAGACGGTTGGTATAAGTATGTTGGCCTAGAAGGTGGAACGGTTTGTATGTCTACCTTTGGTGAGTCTGCACCAGCTGATCAGTTGTTTAAAGAGTTTGGTTTTACCGTTGAAAATGTGGTTGCTACCGCGAACAAGGTATTAGGTAAGTAAATTATTTATTGTAATTCGAGTTTGATTTTGTTGAGCTCGATAATTTTTTGGAGTTAGAAAATGACGATTAAAGTTGGTATTAACGGTTTCGGCCGTATCGGACGTATGGCTTTCCGCGCAGCGGCAAAAGATTTTAAAAACATTGAAGTGGTTGCAATCAATGACTTGCTTGATCCTGAGTATTTGGCTTATATGCTTAAATACGATTCAGTTCATGGCCGTTTTGACGGTACGGTTGAGGTGGTTGACGGTAACCTAGTGGTTAACGGTAAAACGATTCGTATTACTGCAGAGCGTAACCCTGCAGATCTAGCTTGGTCTGATGTGGGTGCGGATCTGGTTATTGAGTGTACTGGTTTCTTCCTAACCGAAGAGTCTTGTCAGGCGCACATTGACGCCGGAGCTAAGAAAGTAGTTCAATCTGCACCTTCTAAAGATCATACGCCAATGTTTGTTTATGGTGTTAACCATGAAGAGTATAAAGGTGAAGCGATTGTTTCTGCCGCCTCTTGTACTACAAATGGTTTAGCGCCTGTTGCTAAAGTATTAAATGATAGCTTTGGCATTAAGCGTGGTTTGATGACAACGGTTCATGCAGCGACAGCGACTCAAAAAACAGTTGATGGTCCATCGATGAAAGATTGGCGTGGTGGTCGTGGTATTCTTGAGAACATCATTCCTTCATCAACCGGTGCGGCAAAAGCGGTTGGTAAAGTGCTTCCTGAGCTAAACGGTAAACTAACTGGTATGGCATTCCGAGTGCCTACTTCAGATGTTTCCGTAGTGGATTTAGTTGTCGAACTTGAAAAAGAAGCGTCTTATGACGAGATTTGTGCCGCAATGAAGGCCGCTTCTGAAGGTGCAATGGCGGGTGTTCTTGGTTATACGGAAGAAGCGAATGTTTCTACCGATTTCCGTGGCGATGCCCATCCATCTATCTTTGATGCAAAAGCAGGTATTGCGTTGGATTCTACTTTCGTTAAGATCGTTGCTTGGTATGACAATGAGTATGGTTATACTTGCAATATGATGAGAGTAATTGAACACGTCGGTAAATAATGGCTTAATTCAGTCCTGAAGCCGGACATTTCTGCGTTGGGAACGGTTACGTACATTTGTACGAGCCCTTATCCCGCCTTGAACTGCCTGGCTTCATAACTGAATTAATCTCACTATTATTTTTTATGAATTAACGTTTCTTTTCCGTACTGAGTTCAGTTTTGAATGGAAAATTTAATTTTTAAACTTTGTTGTTTGAAAGCCTTTTAGGGGTTTTTGGGTAACGTGCGAACTGTTCGCATTTACATATAGAGGAAATACCGAATGTCTGTAATTAAGATGTCTGATTTAGACCTAGCTGGAAAACGTGTATTAATTCGTCAAGATTTAAACGTACCTGTTAAAGACGGTAAAGTCACTTCTGATGCTCGTATTCGTGCTTCATTAGCCACCATTAAAATGGCGGTAGAAGCCGGTGCTAAAGTGATGCTTATGTCTCATTTAGGACGTCCAACTGAAGGTGAGTATGCGGATGAGTTTTCTCTAGCGCCAGTGGCAGCAAATCTTTCTGAAAAATTAGGCCAAGACGTTCGTTTGGTTAAGGACTATCTTTCAGGTGGTTTTGATGTTGCAGATGGTGAAGTAGTTCTGCTTGAAAACGTACGTTTTAATGTCGGCGAGAAAAAAAATGCCGAAGAGCTTTCTAAACAATATGCGGCACTTTGTGACGTGTATGTGATGGATGCATTTGGTACGGCGCATCGTGCTCAAGCCTCAACGCATGGTGCCGGTGCTTTTGCAAGTGTTGCATGTGCTGGTCCTCTTTTAGCGGGAGAGTTAGACGCACTTGGTAAAGCATTAAATAATCCTGCTCGTCCAATGGTTGCTATTGTGGGTGGATCTAAAGTATCAACTAAATTAACGGTTCTTGAATCACTTTCTGAAAAAGTAGACCAATTGGTTGTGGGTGGTGGTATCGCGAATACTTTTATTGAAGCCGCAGGCTTTAATGTAGGTAAATCGTTATCAGAATCTGATTTGATTGAAACCTGTAATAAATTAAATGAGATCATGGAGTCACGCGGTGCGGGAATTCCTTTAGCCTCTGATGTCGTATGTGGTAAAGAGTTTTCTGAATCCGCTGTTGCTAGTACTAAAAATGTATCAGAAGTTCAGGATGATGATATGATTTTTGATATTGGTCCGGACTCCGCTGCGGAATTGGCTGACATTATTAAAAATGCAGGAACGGTTGTTTGGAATGGCCCTGTTGGCGTATTTGAATTTGATCAGTTTGGTGAAGGAACCAAGGCGATTGCAATGGCGATTGCGGAATCAAATGCATTCTCTATCGCTGGTGGTGGTGATACCTTAGCGGCCATTGATAAATATGATATTGCAGATAAAGTTTCTTATATTTCTACCGGTGGTGGTGCCTTTTTAGAATTCCTAGAAGGGAAAAAACTACCAGCGGTAGACATGCTAGAAAAAGCAGCCGCAAAATAATTTAATTTTAATTATTATAATTACTGTGTTTAATGAACGCCCTTTAGGTTTTCATTAAACACGGTTTAATGAAACTGTCATTTAGAGCGTTTCTGTCTCATAATATAATACATTTTTACAATCACTTAGATGAAGGGTGACTCGGTAAGTAAACTTAAAAAATAAAATATGCTTTATGGGCGTTTTTATTGAATGCGTTTATTTTGCGAGACATCTTTTTTTGATTGAATCACTTACATTCAAAGGTATAACTATATATGTCAACTGTTTTAAGAAGAACAAAAATTGTCGCGACTTTAGGTCCAGCAACCGATCGCAGCGGAGAGCTTGAGAAAATGATTAACGCGGGCCTTGATGTGGTTCGTATTAATATGTCTCATGGTAATCCTACGGAGCATAAGGGTCGAGTGGATGCGGTTCGCGCATTAGCAAAAAAATTAGATCGTGAAGTTGGGGTTTTGGTTGATTTACAAGGCCCTAAAATTCGTATTGCTCGTTTTGCTGAGGATAAGATTTTTCTTGAAGCAGGGGATCTATTTTCGCTTGATAATAATGTGGATGTGAATGCGGGGAATCAACATGAAGTTGGTTTAACCTATAAAAGTTTACCTTATGACGTTAAGCCAGGTAATCGTTTATTACTTGATGATGGTCGTCTTGTGTTTGAGGTGATTGATGTGGTTGGTGAACGTGTCAACTGTACCGTAGTGGTGGGGGGGACTTTATCAAACAATAAAGGCATCAATCTACAAGGTGGTGGGCTATCTGCTGCGGCATTGACAGATAAGGATAAAGAAGACATTTTAACTGCTGCAGAAATGGAAGCGGATTTTTTAGCTTTGTCATTTCCTCGCTCTGCTGAAGATGTCGAATATTGTCGCTCTTTGGCGCAAAAAGCAGGACTTAATTGTGACATCGTTTCTAAAATTGAACGTGCAGAAGCCGTGGCCGATGATGCAACGTTGGATGGTATTATTTTAGCTTCAGATGTTATTATGATCGCCCGTGGTGATTTGGGCGTTGAAGTTGGAGATGCTCAGTTACCGGCCCTTCAAAAGAAAATGATTAAACGTGCGCGTCAATTGAATCGTGTTACGATTACGGCAACCCAGATGATGGAGACGATGATTGATAATGCGATTCCAACACGTGCTGAAGTATTTGATGTGGCGAATGCTGTTATGGATGGCTCAGATGCGGTGATGTTGTCTGGCGAGACCGCAACGGGTAAATCGCCTAGTTTAGTTATTGAGACCATGGGGCGTATTTGTCACGAAGCTGAAAAATCACGTACTTCACGTGAGTCAACGCACCGTATTGATGAATCCTTTACTGCTGTAGATGAGACCATTGCGATGTCAGCCATGTATGCCGCGAATCATTTTGATGTTAAGTGTATTGCGTCATTAACGGAGTCTGGAAATACGGCTTTATTAATGTCTCGTATCAGTTCAGGTATTCCGATTATTGCATTAACCCCGCATGAGAAAACGCGCCGTAAAGTGACATTGTTCCGTGGTGTTTACCCCTCTAAAGTCGATTATTCAGGGCTAGATGATAGTAATGTGAGAGATATTATTATGGAAAGAATTAAGTCCTTTAAGATTGCAAAACAAGGCGATCTTGTTCTGCTTACTCGTGGTGAAACGCGTGGGATTCTGGGCGGAACGAATAGTATAGAAATTGTTAAAATTCCATAAATAGGAATTTGCATACGTATTATTTTTATCAAGTAAGTTAAAACTTGCTAGAATAGTGAAAATTTTTTGAAACTAATATAAAGGAGTCTCGCAGATGGCGATGATTACACTTCGTGAATTAATGGATTACGCAGCTGAAAATAATTTTGGAATGCCTGCGTTTAACGTAAACAATATGGAACAAGTGCGTGCAATTATGCGTGCAGCAAATGAAGTGGATTCTCCTGTTATTCTTCAGGGTTCAGCAGGTGCGCGTAAGTATGCAGGTGAGCCAATGCTTCGCCATATGGTTGCTGCAGCGGTTGAGATGTATCCTCATCTTCCCGTTGTTATGCATCAGGATCACGGTTCAGATGTTGGCGTATGTTTGCGCGCAATTCAGTCTGGTTTTACGTCTGTCATGATGGATGGCTCTTTAGAGTCAGATATGAAAACACCAGCTTCTTATGAGTACAATGCTGGAATTACCGCTGAAGTGGTTTCGATTGCACACGCGGGTGGTGTTTCTGTTGAAGGTGAATTAGGTTGCCTAGGTTCTCTTGAAACAGGAATGATGGGTGAAGAAGACGGTCATGGTTCGGATGAGAAGCTTGATATGGATAGCTTATTAACGGACCCTGAAGAAGCAGCACAGTTTGTTAAAGATACCAATGTGGATTGCTTAGCGGTTGCCGTCGGTACTTCTCATGGTGCTTACAAATTTACTTCTAAGCCTGGTGCTGATGTGCTTAAAATTGATCAAATTCGTAAGATTCACGAGCGTATTCCTGATACACATATCGTTATGCACGGTTCTTCTTCTGTACCAGAAGAGTGGTTGTCTATTATCAATAGCTACGGTGGTGACATGGGTCAAACTTACGGTGTACCGGTTGAAGCAATTGTTGAAGGAATCAAGTTTGGTGTGCGTAAGGTAAACATTGATACGGATTTACGTATGGCATCGACAGGAGCTATTCGTAAGCACTTGTCTGAAAACCCAGCAAACTTTGATCCACGTAAATTCTACAATGCTGCTGAAAATGCCATGATGGAAATTTGTAAAGCGCGTTTTGAAGCATTTGGTTGTGCAGGACATGCCTCAAAAATCAAAGCCGTTGGTCTTGAAGAGATGCAAGCACGTTATGCAAATGGTTCGTTAAATCAAACCGTTCGTTAATCTTCTATTGGATTAACACGAAATAAAGAGAGTTGCGCCTACTCTCTTTATCTTAAACAGCTCCTATAAAGGAGCTGTTTTTCGTTATAGGGGGGGGAATATTTTTTTAACCCTCTTTTAAAGGCTGGCATTTAGGGCAGAAAAAGCTCGCACGTTGGCTGATGATCACTTTTTCAATGACGGTATTGCATTGGGTGCAGGGTTGTTCGTTACGTCCATATACATTCAATTTTTGTACAAAGTATCCTGGCTTTCCATCTGGTTTTAAAAAATCTTTTAAGGTGGTTCCACCTTGTTTAATAGACTCTCTTAATACGTTTTGAATATGCACGACAAGTTGTTGGCAAGCTTGTTTGTTTAGTGCTTTACCTACGGTCAGCGGGTGAATTTTGGCATTAAAGAGTGCTTCACTTGCGTAAATATTTCCTGCGCCCACTATGATTTGGTTGTTCATGATGAGTTTTTTAATAGCAACATTTTTATGTTGAATTTTTTGATATAGGTAGTCAGCATTAAACTCGTTTGTGAGAGGTTCTGGGGCGAGTTTACACAGTAGCCTATGCGTTTCTATTGCACCTTGCTCAGCGTCATGCCATAGTACTGAGCCAAACCTTCTAGGGTCATTTAGTCTTAATACCTGCTGATTGCTTAGGATGATATCGATATGATCATGCTTAGTGGCGGGAGTGTTGCTGGGAAGTATCCTAAGGTTACCAGACATTCCTAGATGGAGCATGAGCACGCCTTTTTTTGTGGTAAGCAATATGTACTTTCCTCTGCGAGTAACGCTTTGTACAAGTGTGCTCTGTAATGTTTGAATTAGGTGCAATTCAACTGGCCAGCGTAGCCGACCATCTCTAATAATGAATTGAATAATGGTCTGGTTTTCAACGTAAGGCTGAATGCCTTTGCAGGTGGTTTCGACTTCGGGCAGTTCAGGCATTTATCATTCCTTATTGGTTTTAGAATTTATTCGTAATATTATTTCACAAAGTGCATGGCGGTCGCTATAATAACCGCCTCCTAGATAGCCTTTCGGTTATTTAAAGATTCCTAAGTCTATTAGGGCCCTTAGCTCAGCTGGTTAGAGCATTCGACTCATAATCGACAGGTCCGCGGTTCGAGTCCGCGAGGGCCCACCATATAAATCAATGCCTTACGGTCACTTTCCTATTTCCAAAGTTTCTTGCTGTCTAATTTTGTAGCAAAATGGAATGGTCAACACAGTCTCATATCTAGATCATTTAATTTCATTTATCTCATCAGTATAGAGCCGACAGTCGCACCTAAATATTTACATCGTAACGTGAAAAAATGGATGAGTGGCTAAGTGGTATTATTTTTTTGAGTTATTTCAGGCATAAAAAAACCCAGTCTTTTGAACTGGGTTTTAGGTCAAACTTATCTGGATAAGATTTATTTGATTTTAGCTTCTTTGAACAAGACGTGTTTACGAACCACAGGATCGAACTTCTTGATTTCAAATTTTCCAGCCATGTTCTTTTTATTTTTATCTGTCGTATAAAAATAAGCCGATTCAGTGGACTGTAATTTAATTTTATCGCGCATGGCAGTCTCCTTAGACCTTCTCACCACGTGAACGCATCTCGGCGATCACTGAGTCAATCCCTTTTTTGTCGATAATACGCATCGCAGCAGCGGTGACGCGTAATTTAACAAAACGGTTTTCAGCTTCCAACCAAAAACGATGCGTATGCAAGTTTGGTAAGAAACGACGACGTGTTTTACGGTGAGAGTGAGAAACATTGTTACCGACTACAGGACGTTTTCCTGTTACTTGGCATACTTTAGACATTTCACAATCCCTTATAAAGTTCTTAAAATAAGTTATTGCCTTAAGGCTCTAATTTATTTTATATTTAAAAATATTCGAATATTTCTATATGTTTTCACAGTGTTGAATGTCTGCGAAAAATAAGAAGGCGGATTATCCTCGAAGTGGCCTTAAATTGCAAGTATTAAATTGGCATTTGTTGATGTTGTGCTAAAGAGTGCCAGCGTCCGTTGTCACCAATGATGATATGATCAAGGGTTCGTATTTCAACCATTTGCAATGCATGGGAAAGTGTTTTGGTGAGTTCGATATCGGATTGGCTGGGGGTTGGATTCCCAGAGGGGTGGTTGTGTGCCAAAATAACAGCCGCTGCGTGGTGCTCTAAGGCACTTTTGATGACTTCTCTTACGTGTATTTGGGATTGGTTTAATGTACCGGTAAAGAGAGTTTCGGTGTGAATGAGTTGATGCTGTTGGTCTAATAAAAGCACCATAAAGGATTCTCGGTTTTTGAAGGCTAAGCTGTGTGCTAGATAGCGAGCAACTTTTTCAGGATCACTGAAAGAAGGACCTTTACTGAGTTCAGACTCAAAGTATCGATTGGACAGCTCTAATAACGCTTTAAACTGTACGTACTTGGCTTGACCGAGGCCTTTTATTTGACAAAACTCTTCTTGATTGGCGTTAAGTAACGTGTGTAGGTTACCAAAATGATCTAATAAAATTTGTGCCAGTTCGACGGCACTGTGTCCTTTGACACCAACACGTAAGAATATCGCAAGGAGTTCGGCATCGGATAGGTGTTGAGCGCCAAATGTTAATAATTTTTCACGTGGTCTATCATGTTCGTGCCAGTCAGTGATGGACATAATATAATATAGTCCCTAATGGTTAGGTAAACGTTTTGTAAGGAATTTAGATTAATGTATAAATTATACCTACGTGTGAGAGATTATGAGTGTGACTTACAAAAAGTGGTAAATAACAGTGTGTATCAAAATTATTTAGAACATGCACGCCACGAGTTTTTATTGGAAAAAGGGGTTAACTTTTCTGAATTAGTGGAGGAGGGCATTAATTTAATGGTGGTGCGCGTTGAGTTGGATTATAAAAAACCTCTGCGTTCTCAGGATGATTTTTATGTCACGGTTGCAGTGCAAAAAGTATCTCGAATTAAGTATGCGTTTGTACAAAACATTTATCATAAAGAGAGTGAGGAATTAATGGTAAGTGGTCGATCGATTGGTATTGCGGTGAATACAAAAGGGCGCCCAGTCGCTTTTGCTCACCTGGATAATTTAATTGAAGAGTAAACTCTTAAATTTAAGTGTGATAATAAATTGAAACTCGGTATCATGTTTAAGTTTAGGTGCTAAGACAAGTTTGAAATGAAGATTTTGCTAGGAGTTACGGGTGGTATTGCGGCCTATAAAAGTTTGGTGTTGACAAGGCTATTTATTAAAGCGGGTCATCAGGTTCAAGTGGTGATGACGGCGGGTGCAAAAGCGTTTATTCAACCGCTCTCTTTTCAGGCTTTATCAGGAAACCCTGTGCGAGACAGTTTATTTGATTGCAATCAAGAGGCGGGCATGGGGCATATTGAGTTGGCGCGTTGGGCTGATCAAATTGTGATTGCACCGGCGTCGGCCGAAACATTGGCCAAGTTACGAATAGGCCGAGCAGATAACTTATTAACAACACTGTGTCTGGCGACGGATAAACCGATTATGGTGGTGCCAGCAATGAATCATCTAATGTGGTCAAATGAGGCTACGCAGGATAATGTAGCGCGATTAAAACAACGTGGTTTTGAAGTGCTTGAGCCAGCGGAGGGTGAGCAAGCTTGTGGCGAAGTCGGTGCGGGTAGAATGCCTGAACCGCAGATTATTTTTGAGACCGTTATGCAGCTTCAAAAACAGCGACAGTTTTGGTTTCAAGAAATAAAAAAAGGGGAGACCTTCTGGCAAGGTAAGTCAATATTGATTACCGCAGGCCCAACATTTGAGGATATTGATCCAGTACGATTTATTGGTAATCGAAGCTCTGGAAAAATGGGATTTGCATTGGCAGAAGCGGCTCAAAAAATGGGGGCTAAAGTGACCTTGATTGCAGGGCCGGTAACGCTTTTCTCCCCCCCTCATATTGAGCGTGTGGACGTGAGAACGGCGGCTCAAATGTTTGATGCGGTAAAAGCACATTATAAGGGTAAAGATTTTTTTATTAGTGCTGCGGCAGTAGCCGATTTTAAAGTGGCGCAAAAATCGGAACAAAAGCTAAAAAAACAAGCGAAAGAGGGCATGCTTTCTTTATCGTTGGTTAAAAACGTAGACATTATTGCTTGGGTGGCGGAACAGCCGAAAAAACCGGTTGTCATTGGTTTTGCAGCTGAAACTGAGCATGTATTGGATTATGCAAAAGCGAAATTGAAGCAAAAAAAACTGGATGCAATTATTGCCAATGAAGTAGGTGAGGGGGCAAAAGGGTTTGAGTCTGACCAAAACTCTGTCACCTTAATTACAAAAGATTCATTTTTTTCTTTTGATGAAGGCTCTAAAAAAAGGCTTGGGTTTCAACTATTAAACGCGATTGCGTCATTGAATTTAAGGAGTTGTTGTGTTGAATCAGTTTGATCTGTATCAAATGCGAATCGTAATTTTAAACGATCAGCCAATTAGTTCGGTGCAGATTACCACCGCATTAAGCCAAAAAGGATTTCAAAATTTTAGCAGCTTAAGTGATCCGGTTGATATTATTCAAACCTTAAATGATGCGGATAATCCAGTTGATTTATTATTATTAGATTTGGCTATCTCTGAAGAAGAGCGTTTTGCCATTTTGGGCATGTTAACGGCTCAATTTGGAAGTCAAGAAAAGCCCGCTGTGATTATGTTAACCAAGGATGGAGATAAAACTTCTCGAGTTAATTTGTTTAAGGCGGGAGCCTCTGATTATGTGATTAAGCCATTTGATTCGATTGAGTTAATTCATCGAATTGAAACCCAACTTGAAAAGCGCGTGCTGTGTAAACAATTGATGGCACAACAACAGCTTTTGGAGCAGCAACCTTATCAAGGTGCTGAAGAGATGACTGAGGATTATCAAGAGGTCTTGGCTCGTTTAGGGCAAGCAACAGAGTATCGGTACCATGAAACAGGGGCTCGAATTAAGCGGGTGAGTCAATATGTGGAGTTAATTGCACTGGATCTTGGGCTGGATCCCGACTATGCCAAGCGACTGCGCATGGCGACGCCACTGCATGATATTGGTAAAATAGGTATTTCTGATAAAATCATGCTGAAGCCTGATCGTTTGAGCTTTAAAGAGTTTGAAGTGATGAAAACGCATGTCACGATAGGCGCTAAAATTTTAGCAGGACACGCTTCAGCATTTATTCAGTTAGCGCACGATATTGCGTTAACACACCATGAGAAATTCGATGGAACGGGTTATCCTAATAACTTAATGGGAGATAAAATCCCTTTGTGTGGCCGTATTGTGGCGATTGCCGATGTATTTGATGCCTTGACGTCGACTCGAGTGTATAAGAAGGCAAGACCCGTTGAGTATGCGGTTGATCTGATTAAATTAGAGCGTGGCAAACATTTTGACCCAAAAGTGGTTGATAGCTTTTTAAATGTATTGCCTCAAATAGTAGACATAAAAGATAAGTATGTTGATGATGCTCGGGAAAGTTTCTAGAAAACTGTCTGATAACGCTAAATAATAAAGGTGTGTAAATGATCAAAGTGGAATACAAAATTCTGGATGCAAGGCTGGGCAATGAGATTGAATTTCCTCATTATGGAACGCCGGGGTCTGCGGGATTAGATTTACGAGCCTGTGTGGATGAAAATACCATTATTCAACCAGGGCAAACTATTTTGATTCCAACGGGCATGGCCATTCATCTAGATGATCCAGGCTTTGCGGCCATGCTTTTACCTCGTTCAGGTTTAGGCCATAAACATGGTATTGTGCTCGGTAATTTAGTCGGTTTGATCGATTCAGACTACCAAGGGCCATTAATGGTCTCTTGTTGGAACAGAAGTGACATGCCTTATACCGTTGAAGTGGGTGAGCGAATTGCTCAGATGGTGATTGTGCCCGTGATTCAGCCCGTATTTGAAAAAGTGGAAGATTTTGGTTTATCAACCGAGCGTGGTGAAGGTGGATTTGGGCATACAGGACGTTAGTTTTAAACTTGCTTTATAAATAAAAAAGCCCTACAAACTCTTTAGTTAAACGTTTGTAGGGCTTTTTGGGTTTTAGGGGGGGGTAAAAATCCATTTTAAATTTTCTGCCCCCCCCCTAGGTTTATCTTCAAGTGGTAAAATACCCCTAATTTTTTAATAGACGATTCTTTAGGAGTACCACATGCCTTCATTTGATATTGTGTCAGAACTGGATAAGCACGAGCTAAAAAATGCAATTGATCAAGCCAATAAAGAGGTAACTACTCGTTATGATTTTAAGGGGACAGACTCCTGTTTTGAACTAAAAGATACAACAGTCACCATGATTACGGCATCGGACTTTCAGTTAAATCAGATGTTTGATATTTTGGTGCAAAAAGCCAATCGTCGTGGCATTGATATTAAGTGCATGGAGCAAAAAGACCCAGATATTCAGTTAAAAACCGCTAAACAGGTGATTGAGATGAAAGAGGGGTTAGATGCGCCGCTGGCTAAAAAAATCATTAAAGCGATTAAGGACGGTAAGTTTAAAGTTCAGGTCGCTAATCAAGGGGACAGCATTCGTGTAACAGGTAAAAAACGCGATGATTTGCAACAAGTGATGCAAATGTTGCGTGGAATGGATGAGCTAGAGCTGCCGTTACAATTTAATAACTTTAGAGATTAAGCCATGAGAGTGCAAACGACAATGAATTTAAATAAAGAACAAGCGCAAAATGTGGCTTCTGTTTTGGCTGAGGCTCTGCCTTATATTCAACGATTTTCAGGTAAAACCATCGTGATTAAATACGGTGGAAACGCCATGATTGATGATAAGTTGAAAGCAGGGTTTGCACGAGATATTGTTCTGATGAAGTTAGTCGGCATGAACCCTGTGGTGGTACACGGTGGTGGGCCTCAAATAGGAAAACTATTAGAGCGCATTGGTAAACCGTCTGAATTTATACAAGGAATGCGAGTGACTGATACTGAAACGATGGATATTGTCGAAATGGTATTGGGAGGGCAAGTTAATAAAGAAATTGTAAACCTAATTCACCGCTATGGTGGTAATGCAGTTGGATTAACGGGTAAGGATGGCAATTTAATTTGTGCCACTAAAATGCATATGACACGTAATTCACCTGAGCTAAATGCATCTGAAATTATTGATTTAGGGCATGTGGGTGAGGTGAGTAAAATCAATACTAAGGTCTTGGATATGTTAATTCAAGATGATTTTATTCCAGTGATTGCGCCCGTTGGTGTGGGAGAAGATGGCCACTCTTATAATATTAATGCCGATTTGGTCGCGGGTAAAATTGCAGAGTCATTAAATGCTGAAAAACTGATGTTATTGACGAATACCGCAGGTTTATTGGATAAAGAGGGTGTGCTCTTGACTGGGCTTAATGCACAAAGCGTTGAAAGATTAGTAGATAACGGTACAATATACGGAGGAATGCTCCCTAAGATTCAGTGTGCATTAGATGCGGTTGAAGCGGGCGTATGCTCTGCTCACATTATTGATGGGCGTGTTGAACATGCCGTGATGCTAGAAGTGTTTACTGATGAAGGGGTTGGAACCTTAATTACGCGCTAAGCGTTTTTTGGCTTGAAGGGATTCTTTCGTGTAAAGCTCTCTAAATAGTCTCTTTAGATTTATTTTTGAAAATGATTAGGATAGTTAAATGGATTTTGATTTGTTAATGAATGAGTACGCACTGCCTTGGGCAGTGAAATTAGTTACAGCCATATTGATCTTTGTGATTGGGCGAATAGTGATTCGCTTTATTGTGAGTTTAGTGAAGAAGGTTTTAAATAAATCCAAAATGGATGAGATGCTCATCAACTTTATTGGGTCTATATTAAACGCCGTATTGTTGTTGTTTGTTATTATTGCGGCATTAAATCAGCTTGGAGTCGATACTTCCTCTTTGGTTGCACTGATTGCAGCGGCAGGTTTAGCAATTGGTTTAGCACTGCAAGGCTCAATGCAAAATTTTGCAGCCGGAGTGATGTTATTAGTGTTTAAACCGTTTAAAGGAGGGGATTTTGTTGAAGCCGGTGGCGTAACTGGTGTCGTGGAAAAAATTCAAATTTTTAGTACACAGATGCGTACGGGTGATAATAAGGAAGTGATTGTGCCGAATGGCGCCATTTATTCCGGTGCCATTACTAACTTTTCTGCTAGAGATACACGGCGTGTCGATATGGTGTTTGGTATTGGTTATGATGATGACATTCGTTTAGC
>WFNQ01000136.1 GCA_015488565.1 Thiomicrorhabdus sp. | reverse complement strand
TCAAAATAGTGGGTGGCAAACAAACACAGTCCTTTGGTGTTAAGCGCCATGTGTTCGGCAATCGCCCACGCCAGAGAGAGACCATCAAAGGTCGAGGTGCCTCGTCCCACTTCATCCATTAAAATTAATGAGTTTTTAGTGGCGTGATGCAATATGTTGGCCGTTTCGGTCATCTCTACCATAAAGGTAGAGCGACCTGAGGTTAGGTCGTCGGATGCACCGATTCGCGTGAAAATTCGATCCACTGGGCCGAGTTTGGCAGATTGAGCCGGTATAAAGCTGCCAATAAAGGCCATTAAGGTAATCAGTGCCGTTTGACGCATGTAGGTGGATTTCCCCCCCATATTGGGGCCGGTAATAATTTGCAATTGGCGTTGTTGGGTAAAGAGCGTGTCGTTTGGAATAAATGGCTCACTCGACAGGGCTTCAACGGTGAGGTGTCGGCCTTGCACGATGTTGATGCCAGTTTGTTCAGTCAGTACGGGGCGGGTTAAGTTGAGTGCATTGGCTTGCAATGCCAAGTTGACCAGTACATCCAATTCAGCCAAAGCGGCGGCACAGGTTTGCAATGGCTGTAACGATTGGTTGAGCGTTTCTAACAGTTGTTGGTACAACCACTTCTCTCGTGCCAGTGATTTTTCGCCCGCACTTAACACTTTATCTTCAAAGGTTTTAAGCTCTGGAATAATGTAACGTTCTTGCGCTTTGAGCGTTTGACGGCGAATATATTCGGGTGGCACTTGGGCGGTGTGGAGTTTGCTGATTTCAATATAGTAGCCATGCACACGGTTGTAGCCCACCTTTAAGGTATTAATGCCTGTTCGTTCCCGTTCGCGTTGCTCAAGCTCAAGTAGGTAACCACCCGCTTCATTTTTTAAATTTCTAAACTCATCCAGCTCCGCATCGTAGCCTTCGGCAATGACACCGCCGTCTCGAATGAGAATAGGCGGATTGTCAATAATCGCTTTTTCAAGCAGTTGTGCCAACTCAGGAAAGGTACTGATTTTTTGGGCAAGAGCTTGAAATTTGGAGATCGAATGCTGTGCCAGTAATGTTTGCAGCTCGGGCAGGGTATTGAGTGATCGCCCTAAATGCAGCAGGTCTCTTGGGCGAGCCGACATCAAAGCGATACGGCTTAAAATACGTTCTAAATCGCCAATTTGTTTGAGTGATTGACGAAAGTCATCCTCACACTGTTGTTCCAATACCGAACTGATGGCATCCAAACGCCCGTTAATAATCTCTTGATTGCGTAACGGTTGGTTTAACCAGCGTTTTAACAGTCGTCCCCCCATCGCGGTAGCGGTTTGATCTAAAATGGCGGCTAACGTATTGTTGGTTCCACCGCTTAAATTGGTGTCAATTTCTAAGTTACGACGACTGATGGCGTCCAGCACCAAGCTATCTTCGGTCGAATAGGTTTGTAAGGTGTGAATATGCCCAAGGGTATTTTGTAACATGCTTTGCGCGTAGTGCAAAATACTGCCTGCGGCACTAATAGCGGCGGTTTTTTGGTTGCAACCAAAGGCGATTAAATCTTTGGTACCAAAATGGTCGGTGAGGCGTTTAAAACAACTTTTGGTCTCAAAATGCCAACTGGGATAACGCACCACACCCGCACGATTTAATAGTGATTCCGACAGGGATTGTCTGAATAGATCGTCATCGGGCAACAACAGTTCTGATGGTTTAATGCGTTCAATTTCTGCGTATAAATGGGTAAGCGTGTCGAGTTCAACCGTTTCAAAACGACCACTGGCGACATCCAAATAGGCCAAGCCATAACGATCATTTTGTTGTGAAATGGCCGCCAGCAGGTTCTCCGATTTATCTTCCAATAACGCCTCTTCCACCAAGGTTCCAGGGGTAATTACCCGAACAACTTTTCGTTCTACAGGACCTTTGCTGGTCGCTACATCGCCCACCTGTTCACAAATCGCAACCGACACGCCTAATTTAACCAGTTTAGCTAAATAGCCTTCCGCTGAGTGGTGTGGAATCCCCGCCATTGGAATCGCATTACCGCCCGATTTACCACGAGCAGTTAGCGTAATTTCAAGCAGTTCAGAGGCTTTTTTGGCATCGTCGTGAAACAGTTCGTAAAAGTCCCCCATGCGATAAAACAATAAATGGTCAGGGTGTTCCGCTTTGATGGCAAGGTATTGTTGCATCATTGGGGTATGTGCAGGTTGAGTGGTTTGTGGTGTACACGATTTTGTTTTTTTCACAGGAATTTTAGGGGTTTATTATGTTGATATTTAAAGCAATATATCATACATGACAGGATGCTTTTTGTATGACTTGATTTTCCTCTTTTTTAGTTTGTTGGTAACTGGAATTGACTTAATATTTCATTTACATCTAACGCTCTTTCAGAGAGATTTTCAGCGGTTGCGGATGCTTGCTCAACAAATGCGGCATTTTCTTGGGTAGATGCATCAATATTGCTGATTTCTTGGTTAATGGATTGAATGCTTAACCTCTGTTCTTGCGCTAAAGAACCAACACCATCAATAATATTAGTTATTTCGCCAGATTTCAGTTGTATGTTTTCAAGTTTCTCTGACAGTTGCAAAACAATGTTTACACCATCTTGTGATTGCTGTACCGACTGTTCAATTAAAGACTTGATATCTTTAGATGCTTCGGCAGATTTTTGTGCTAAATTTCGTACCTCACCTGCAACCACGGCAAATCCTCTGCCGTGTTCACCTGCTCTGGCCGCTTCTACTGCGGCATTAAGAGCGAGTAAGTTGGTTTGAAAAGCGATGGAGTCAATTAGCGTAACAATGCTGGTAATTTCTTCAGAAGAGTTTTTAATTTTTTCCATGGCTTCTAAAGAGGTATTCATAAGTTTAGTACCAGATGAAATTAAGGTTTGTTGTTCAGTGGTATTTTCCTTTACCTGTTCTATTTTAGAATGTGTGTTTTCTACTTGGTTTAAGATGGTATCCATTTTTTCGCTGGTTTGTTCGACTGAAAGTACAATTTCTTGAGTTCTTTGTGAAAGCCCTTGCGATGCAATAGAGACTTCATTTGCAGAGTTTAATACGGAGCTTGCGGCTTCATTGATGTGATTAAGCGTTTGAGCTTGGTTATTAATACTAAGATTGATATCTTGCTTTAAGCTTTCCAATTTGTCCGAATAATGACCGTGGATATTTTCAGTCAGAATACCTTTAGCCATATT
>WFNQ01000135.1 GCA_015488565.1 Thiomicrorhabdus sp. | reverse complement strand
TTTACACACCCTATCATTGAGACACCATGCTTAAAAACACTTTTGCCCTACTACTCATCGCGCTACTCGCCACCCTCTCTTTTCAAGCGCTTTCAGAAGAAGATGCTCCTGGAATAGACCAAGGAAATCCCGCTAAATTTAAACAGTTTGAAGCACCGGAACAAAGTGTACCCAAATATTTCTCAATGGATAAAGTGGTGGTGAATTTCAGGGGAGAAGGTAAAGCGAAATTTTTAGCGGTCGATTTAAAATTTATGTCGTACATACCACAAGTCGTGGAGGTCGAAATGGAGTACCTACGCCCTATTTTGAAAAATGACATTGATCGCTTATTGCGCAACCAAACGTACTCCAAACTCAAAACACCCGATGGCCCAGATCAACTTAGAGCAGAGATACTAGAGGTCTCACGTAAAACACTAAAAGAGCACCGTATTTATCCCGACCTGTTAGAAGATGTTTATTTAGGCCGCTTTGTAATGCAGTAAATTTTACCCCCCCCTTGTACGAGCATGTTCACACCTATAAATTTCGAATTTTATATAAAATTTGTAATAGCCTCATTTTTAATGAAGGCTTCACTTCAATGGGGTGGTTAAATTTTAATAATACCGAGGTTTCGTTTGGATTATAAAGGTCATGGTGCTTCCAGCTCATTAAATCTTCATACTCAAATCCACTGTCTAAAGCCACCAGTTGCCATGGAAATTCTTTTTTTCCATCGGCGGATTCTGGGCCGGAATCGGTAAACACCAAAGGAATCTTCTCTTCTAAAATGACCGTTTTAGTCTCACCCGACTCCATCCAAATACGAATCACCTCCTCCTCTTCCAAAATCGTACCGTAAGGTAAAAACTGATATTGCGCATTTAAATTAGTCACCGAATTATCCACCAGTGGTGGCCCCTCTTCAAACTTAAAATTACAACACCCCTTAGAACAACAAGACATTTTTACTTTCCTTTTCAATTCATTAGGCGTAATATTAATTTTTAATCTACATTTTTAATATAAACGCTGACAAGGAGATATTACCATGAATATCAATGCAAACAACCTTGGCGTCAGTAGCCTTTACAACACCAACCTCTCCTCCGTAAACCAAAGCCTTTCCAGTGGACAGCGTATTAACTCTGCCGCCGACGACCCTGCAGGGCAAGCGATTATGAATGCGCTTAACACGCAAATCAACGCACAAGACATGGGGGTTCAAAATGCAAACGCAGGGATTTCGCTATTGCAAACCGCAGATGGTGCCAGTGACATGGTCACCCAATCGTTGCAACGCATGAATGAACTGAGCCTTCAAGCAATGAATGGAACACTTAACACATCACAACGCGATATGTTAAATAATGAGTTTCAACAAAACTTACAAAATATCAACCAGATTGTGGAATCCACCCAGTTTAATGGGCAAACACTGCTCAATGGTGATTCATCCACCATCAACATTGCGCTGGGTGCGGAAAGCAACAGCACACTGACCCTGCCCACCCTAACCACCGATGCGCTTAGTATTACTGGATTAAGCCTATCCGATCCTGCCAATGCCTCAACCGCCCTAGCTGGAATTACCACTGCCATTGAACAACTAAGTACCTCGCGTGCCGAATTTGGCGCACAACAAAATGGCCTAACCAGTAGTGTCGATAACTTACAAAACCAAACTGTGTCCAGCTACGCCACCCAAAGCCAACTCAGTGATACCGACTTTGCCAAAGCCATAGCAGAGCAGTCCAGACAACAAATATTAAATGAGAGTGCTATCGCGATGCAATCTCAAGGTAATCAGTCCAAAGCAGCAGTGCTACAACTGCTCAGTTAGTTTTGCTCTCCTAAGCAAGCATTGTGGCCGTTTAACGGTCATTTTTTTGGCCTTCTAAAAAGTTCTGTCCCAGAGCAAGCTCAATTCACATTGCCGCCCTTCATCCAAAAGACACGCCATTTTCTACTTCCCAAATCCTTACATAGAAACGTGAAAAATAGTGTAAGCATTTGGAAAACCTAGGATTTTTAAATATGTAGTCGCACCCATAGGTTCGGCGTAATATTTTAAAATCATAGGTTTTTCAAAGGATTGCGCTAGATTCGTGTTTCTATGTAAGGATTTGGGTATCTGATAACTACAGACATCTTCCCCCGTGGTTGTTATAATCGTGCGCATTATTATTTAAAAAATGACAAGCAGATAAAGACCTTATGGAAAAGCATTTCGATCCAAATTCAATTGAAACAAAATGGTATAAAACATGGGAAAACAAAGGGTATTTTAAACCGCAAAATCCCGATGCCGATCCTTACAGCATCATGATACCACCACCCAATGTAACGGGCAGTTTGCACATGGGTCATGCCTTTCAAGACACCATTATGGATACGCTCATTCGCTACCATCGCATGAAAGGCGACGACACCCTTTGGCAACCAGGAACCGACCATGCCGGCATTGCGACCCAAATGGTGGTCGAACGCCAATTGGCCGCACAAGGCTTAAGCCGTCATGATCTTGGTCGGGATAAATTTATTGATAAAATCTGGGAGTGGAAAGAGGAATCTGGCGGTACCATCACCCAACAACTCCGCCGCATGGGCGCATCGCCCGACTGGAGTCGTGAACGCTTTACCATGGATGACGGACTGTCCGAAGCGGTTAAAGAGGTCTTTGTAAGCCTGTATGAAGAAGACCTAATTTACCGTGGTAAACGCTTGGTTAACTGGGATCCAGTATTGCACACAGCCGTTTCCGATCTTGAGGTTATTTCTACCGAAGAGCAAGGTAACATGTGGCACATGCGCTACCCATTAAGCGATGGCTCAGGACACTTGGTCGTCGCCACCACTCGCCCCGAAACCATGCTGGGCGATCAAGCCGTTGCCGTGCACCCCGACGATGAACGCTATCAACACCTAATTGGCAAAACCATCACTCTGCCTTTAGTGGGACGAGAAATTCCCATTATTGCCGATGACTATGTCGATTTAGAGTTTGGAACGGGCTGTGTCAAAATCACTCCGGCACACGATTTTAACGATTATGAAATGGGCAAACGTCACAACTTACCCATGCTCAATATTTTAACCGTTGATGCCGCAATGAATGACGAAGCCCCTGAAAAATACCAAGGACTAGATCGTTTTGAAGCGCGTAAACAGATCATTGCTGACTTAGAAGCCCTTGGTTTAATGGAAGACATTAAACCGCATACCCTAATGGTGCCACGTGGCGACCGTTCTCATGCGGTGATTGAACCCTTCTTAACCGATCAATGGTATGTGGCAGTCGAATCCCTTGCCAAACCCGCCATTGATGCGGTTAAAAATGGCGACATTGAGTTTGTACCTAAAAACTGGGAAAACACCTATTTTGAGTGGATGAACAATATTCAAGACTGGTGTATCTCACGTCAAATTTGGTGGGGACACCGAATTCCAGCGTGGTACGACGAAAATGGTAAGGTCTATGTTGGGCGCACCGAACTCGAAGTGCGCGAAAAACATCAACTTTCCAGTGATGTGGTGCTTAACCAAGACGAAGATGTATTGGACACTTGGTTTAGTTCGGCACTTTGGACATTCACCACTTTAGGCTGGCCTGAAAAAACCGCTGAACTGGAAAAATTCCACCCCACTTCAGTATTGGTGACCGGCTTTGATATCATCTTCTTCTGGGTTGCCCGCATGATTATGATGGGGCTTAAATTTACGGGCGAAGTGCCCTTTAAACAAATTTATGTACACGGACTGGTCAAAGACGGTGAAGGGCAAAAAATGTCCAAATCCAAAGGGAACGTTTTAGATCCAATTGATTTGATTGACGGCATTGAGCTAGAAGACTTGGTTAAAAAACGCACCTACGGCATGATGCAACCTGAAAAAGCGACCAAAATTGAAAAGTCCACTCGCAAACAGTTTGCAGATGGCATTCCCGCTTTTGGAACCGATGCCATTCGATTTACCTTTGCCTCGCTCGCCTCAACAGGCCGTGATATTCAGTTTGATTTAAACCGAGCCGAAGGATACCGAAACTTCTGTAATAAGTTATGGAATGCCACGCGTTATGTCTTAATGAACACCGAAGGGTACGACACAGGTGTCGATCCTAAAGCCGACGTTGAGTTATCACTGGCCGATCGCTGGATTGTCTCTCGTTTGCAAGAAGTGGAAGCCGAAGTGGCCAAACATTTTGATGCCTATCGCTTTGATTTAGCCGCTAACGCACTCTATGAGTTTACATGGAACGAATACTGTGACTGGTATTTAGAGTTGGCCAAACCCATTCTAACCCAAGATAGCTCAGAAGCTGCGAAACGCGGTACTCGTAAAACGCTGGTACGCGTGCTGGAAACCATTTTAAGACTGCTCCATCCCATCATCCCCTTCATTACCGAAGAGGCGTGGCAAGCGGTTGCACCATTGGCAGGAAAACAAGGCGAGACGATTATGTTAGCGCCCTATCCACAAGCCGATGAGTCTAAAATTGATTTTGATGCCATGGCGGAACTGGAATGGGTTAAAAAATTCATTATCGGTGTGCGCAAAATTCGCTCTGAAATGGACATCGCCCCCGGCAAACCCCTACCCGTCTTTTTAGATGGATTAAGCCCTCAAGACAAACAATGGCTGGACAACAACCAGCACTACCTGCTATCGTTAGCAAAATTAGCCAGTATTGAGGTATTAGATCCCAATGCAACCGCGCCAGAATCGGCCGTTGCATTGGTGGGGGAGATGAAAGTTCTTATACCCATTGCAGGCTTAATTGATAAAGATGCCGAACTGACTCGCCTATCTAAAGAGATAGCTAAGTTACAAAATGAAATTAAACGCCTCAGCGGTAAATTAAGCAATCAGGGCTTTGTTGCCAAAGCACCCGAAGCCGTCGTTGCTAAAGAGCGTGAAAAGTTAGCGGGTTATCAAACCGCCTTAACGAATTTAGAGACCCAATATGAAAAAATCCAACACATTTAATCTTATCGTCGCCCCCGTTGCTAAAGGCATAATCATCGCAAGCCTTTTTAGCCTGAGCTTAACCAGCCACAGTGTTCATGCGGCCGTTACACCAGGCTACACCAACTATGTAACAGACACCTTTAAAGTGCCTATGCGACGTGGAGGGGGAACGAATTTTAAAATCAGCCGAATGATGCCCCCTGGTGCACCTGTTAAAATACTTGAAGTAAATGGTGAAGGCTGGGCACAGGTAGAGTACAAAAAGAAAGGGAAAACATATACTGGCTGGATGCACTCCACGACACTTCAAAATATGCCCGTTGCCCGTGTACGATTAGAAAAACAGATTCGAAAAACCACCGCTCTCGAAGAAAAACTTAATGGACTTCAACATGAGCTTAAAACACTTAAAGAGCGCCATGAAGAAACCAATCAAGAACTTTCCAGCGTAAAGCAAGAAAAGTTTGAGCTAACGCAAGCACTGACTCGCCTAAAATCCATCTCCAGCAACGCGGTAAATCTAGATCAACAAAACCAAGAGATGAAACAACGTTTATCCACCCTAGAAGATCAAAACGCCATTATGAGAGAGCAAATTGACCAGTCCGAAGATGCCATTAAACGCCAATGGTTCTTAACGGGTGGCGGAGTACTTTTGTTTGGTTTACTGTTAGGCCGATTCTTTAGAATCCCTGCAAAACGTAAGAAGTGGGGTGAAATTTAAGACATTATTTTTACCTTAACCCCCAAATAAAAAAGGCGCCTTAAGGCGCCTTTTTTATTTATTCAATCACTCTTATTTTTTAATTAATCGGATCCGTTAAATTAACTGTCTGATATATATCTACCTTCCCAACTGGCGTGGTCACCTTGACCTCTAAAACATCGGTAACAATCGTGGTATTTTCATCATCCGACTGCACCGTAAATGAAAATGAAAATGCTTCTCGCTGATTAGGAACCTCGGTCGGAGGCGTGCCCAGAATAACACCCACCCCTGTTGAAACAGAGATCGTAGAGTTCGTTGGAGCTGACTGCCTTTCTGCATAAAGACAAGCTGGATCATCGGGGTTCGTCATCCCATCAATACGATCCCCATTCTCCGATGTTTTACACAATGCAATAGAACCTCCAAAAACATCATCGGCATCTTCAATTAATACCCATAACTCTTTTGAATCAAGTCCCGCTGCAAATAACGTTGAAACCGCTTGACACTGAACACCATCAATAACCAATTTACCATTCGCATCCAAGCAAGTTCCATTTCCATTTAACAACTCATACAAATGCACAATGGGGGAACTCGAAGCCATGATAATAGTGCCTATCTCTCTTACATTTACCAATAAATTTGAGCGTCCCGCTAAATTATTTGCATCCACGGGACAGTCTGTAGAGTGATTACAAGGTATGCCATTATACAGCCCATCAGGCCCGCTATAATTACCACTTAAATCATAATCAATTAACTTTTCATCCCGACTAAAGTTGTTAATTGTCGGGTTAAAGGTTCCCGTTTCATCATCATCTCGAAATGCTTCCCCTAAATCATCAAACGTATCCCCATCATCAAACACCCCTGAACCATCCGCATCATAAAAAGTTTCATGACCAATGGCATAAGCTAAAATAGTCGTTCTGTGATCTAACGGCCTAGGATCTTGACTCGTCCAAGTCACGGAACAGACCCCCGCTACCGTTTCACATGAGCTTTCAATCACCCCTCCTTCCGTTGTAAACAAAACCACCGTGCCATCGGGTACTGGATTATTATTTCTATCAGCTAGTCGTGCAGTAAAAGAAACCGTTTCACCATCTCGCTGTCCTTCTGGCGCAAAAATATCAACCGACAAACTAAAACTGTTTTGATCTGGAATACCCGTTGCAATTCTTAATAGATCAGACTGAACCGATCTTACACCACTCGGTGTCGTAACCGAAGCAGTGACCCGAACAGGCGTTGCCACGCTTCCTGATTGAACCGTTACCTCTACCTCACCTTGTTCATTTGTAATACTGCTGACTTGATTTAAAGCGATCCCTCCTACCGACGTATCCAAATTAAAATTAACCACGGCACCACCAATTGGGTTATTTTCAGTATCCACCACTCTAAAAACCAGGGTTGACACTTCACCATACCCAACTCCCCCCGTTCCCTTAAGCGATAAAATCGTCGGGTCAGCACTTAAGAACTGCAATGAAGCCACTAAAGCGGCAGCTTCATCAGGGGTTTCAGCAATCGTACTCGCAACAAACTGATAAACAAGTGTTTTGGCCTCTCTAAATGTCTCACCCTCCTCCCCTGCAATATCAGGTGTTGCCGTAAACGTACCAGTGGATGTCCCTGTGGTAAGTGCTGCAGGAGGAGTAATGGTCACCGACACCCGTCCATCACTCCCCGTTAACACACTGGCTTGAGATAACGTTCCCGAAGTTGTTGAGATGTTAATGATTTCACCTGCAATAGGATCATTTGCCGCATCCAGAAAAAGAATATCGACTTTTGCATCATCATTCGAAGGAATATTGCGAGTAACTTCACCCGTTGAGGATATCGACATCACTAAGTTAATACCTGGCTGTAAATTTTGGCCAGTGTTACCATCCGTTTCTTCCGCAGGCGCAGGACACCCGACTAAAAAAACCAAAGGAATCAAACTCATCCATTTAAAAAATGTTGCCATATTATCTATACCTTTTTTCGAGCAATAAATGCTTGTGTCAGTGTGCCTGAATCTAAATATTCCAACTCTCCACCCATCGGAACTCCCTGAGCAAGCCGTGTTACTAATACACCAAACGTATTCGCCAACTGCTGAATGTAAAAGGCCGTGGCTTCTCCTTCAACGGTTGGGTTGGTGGCAATAATCAGCTCGGTTATCTCTTTACGTGCTAAACGCACTTCAAGCTCGTCCAACCCTAACGCATTAGGCCCTATACCGTCAATAGGGGACAAATGCCCCATAAGGACAAAATATTTACCTTTAAACACGCCTGAACGCTCAATGACTTCCACATCGGTAGGGTGCTCTACAATGCACAACTCAGTTGTATTTCGTTGTGTTGAACAACAAATAGCGCAGGTGAGTTCCTCGGTTAAGGTTCGACATAAAGAGCAGTGCCCAACCTCTCCAATCGCTTTAGAAAGGGTATCAGAAAGAATTCTCCCCCCCCCTTTATTGCGCTCCAATACATGATAAGCCATACGTTGTGCCGATTTTGGCCCCACGCCGGGCAATATTCGAAACGCGTCAATCAGCTCTTGAATTAAAGGACTTTTCACAATATAAAATCCAATGCCCTAAAATGGCATTTTCATGCCTTCAGGCAGTTCCATGCCGGCGGTTAGCCCGCCCATTTTTTCTTTTGATACCGCCTCAACATTGCGCGCCGCACTGTTTACCGCCGCTGCAACCAAGTCTTCTAACATCTCTTTATCGTCCATTAGACTATCGTCAATGGAGACCTTAATTAATTCGTGTTTTCCAGTCATCACCACTTTAACCAAGCCCCCACCAGATTCACCTGCCACTTCCATTTTGGCAATTTCAGCCTGCGCTTCCTGCATGTTTTTTTGCATCTCTTGCGCTTGTTGCATTAAATTACCTAAACCACCTTTTCCACCAAACATACTGCTCTCCTTATTTTTCTTTAAATGGGTTTACCCTAATCCCCAGATAGAAATACGGATTAGAGTGTAAGCAATTGATGTGCATAGTGAATTAAAAAAAGACAATGTCACCTTATTGGTGATGCGTCTTTTTTGAATTTGCTAGGCGCGTCAAGGGCTTGCGCTATAAACGAATTTTCTATCTGGGGATTAGGGGTTTAATACTATTCACAACCACGTCCAAACCCAGTGTTTGCGTTAATGCTTGTACCACGGGGTCTTGCTGGATGGATTTTTCTGCCTTTTGCTGGCGCATTTGTGCCTGCTGTTTTTCATATTTAACTGGCGTAAAATGCGTCTTTGAAGAGACAAATTCTAACTCAAAATCCAAACCAAAATGCTGTTTTACTGCTTCTGAAAACTGTTCCAATGCCATAGTTTGTCTGGAATAATTTTGTTCCGGGTCAATACTCACTGCCATCTTGGTTTCAGACAACGCGATTAAAACCGAGTTTCGTGCTACTTCAGCCGCCATCCCTTTTAAAGGCAGTTGCTCAATAAGTGCTAACCACTCATCAAGACCATCCACGGGGGGGGCTTCAAAATTTCTCCCCCCCCCTTCCTCTCGTGCCGCATTCAAAGGTGCAACAACGATCTCAGGCTCATCCACAACACGCTCGATTTGTTCAGGTGCTGTATTGATAGGCTGTCTGACTGGTGCTTGATTTTTTGATCTGTTCACAGAGGGCGATGGTACGGCCTCTAACGATTCATTCACACCAATATTAGGCTTTCCCAACGATTGTTGTTTTAGCCTCGCTTTAATTTTTTCTAAATGGTCACTGGAAGAGGATGTAGAAGAAGTCGGGTTTTCATCCGAAAAAATTCTCCCCCCCCCCTGTTGCGGACTTTCCACTCTCTCTGGAACCGGTTCAGAGACCATTGACGCATCCATATTAGGTAAATTAGATACGGATTTATTGCCCATCATAGAACGAGCCGATGCCAACCCTTCTAATGCACTTTGCGGTGCAGGGGCTTGAGAAACTTGAGAAATAATTTTCTCCCCCCCCTTATCTGCCTTTAAAACAGGAGAATCTGGCAAGCATTCACCCTGCTTTACGGGTTGAAACGCCAACATGCGAATTAATGCCATTTCAAATCCTATTCGAATATCTGGCGCTAACAACATATCTTGTTTTGCCAACAAGGCAATTTGATACAGCAATTGAACACGTTCAGGGTTCAGATTGGTGGCCAGTGTTTCAATCACCTCTTCAGGCATAATCGACAGTGCCGTTGCATCACCAAATACTTGAAAATAAGAGAGAGCGTGCAAGACTTCAATCAACTGCGTTAAAAGTGCTTGATAATCCACCCCCATCACCGCCAACT
>WFNQ01000134.1 GCA_015488565.1 Thiomicrorhabdus sp. | reverse complement strand
TCAGACACATCTGCCACTGAATAGCCCCGTTCTTGTACCTGCCTTATAGCTTCTTGCTTAAACTCATCTGTATATCGCTTGCTCATAAACACCTCATTGCTACATTCCACTTTGGAACTTAATGTGTGTCTACTATTTTGAGGGTAGTCCAATGTGATTCTTTTTTAGAAACTCCTGATAAAATAGATCAACTTCTTTTCTGCTCTTGGCCCAAAGCGCAATATGATGAATGCCCGCTTGATGTTCCGATGCTTTTAGCTTTTCACCAGTTTTTGCAGGTTGAATACCTATGTAGCTATGAAAGAAAGGAAATCTTGCCATATAGTAGGTTGATCTATACTCAATATCGAGTGTCCAGAAGCTTTTATATCCAAGCCAACCAAACATCTTATCGAAAAACTGAATTGATTCATCATATTCGAGCACTGAAAACTCAACGTGATGTACCCCTTTAAATCTCATCCTTTCTTTCCTTCTTGAAGCCTAACGCCTCGCATCACCAGCAAAATGAAATTACAGAGCGAGGTACGAGTGGCGTAGCTTTATTTTGTCTGAGTGAATGCGTTTGTTATACATTTATTCAATTATTTTTCTCAATTCTATCGAAAACTGATATTTATCATATATTTTTTTGAAAAATAATTCATTTGCATTTGTTTTAATCTCAATGGCTTTTTGTAGGGTTTTAACTCCTTTTTCGGTTAAAAATACACTTTTAGCTCTTGTATCCGTTTTATGTTCTTTCCGTTCAACAAGTTCATTCTTTTCTAGGGTTCGTAAGATTTTAGAAACCATCATTCTATCAGTTTTGCTATGGTCGGCAATTTCTTTTTGAGTTACATTCTCGGAAGAACGAGATAACCAAGCTAAAGCAATTAAAATTACAAATTGGGTATGAGTTAAATTGACTTTATCTAAAGCTCTATTCATTTGCCGCTGCCAAAGCATAGTGGTTTGCCAAAGTAAATAGCCTAAATTTTCGTCAGGCGTTTCAAAATTAAAATTGATTTTCTTATTCATTGAGCATTAAATTTGAAATAAGTTTAAAATCGTGTTCGTTAACCTGTAAAATTCCCCAACGAAAAGGGTATCCCCATTTTTGTTTGTTAGGAATAAATTCTAAATCATTAATTATGGGTAATATCGAAACATCATTTGCCTTAAAAAATTCAATATCAATCCGAAAAGGACAAAATTTAGGTGACATCTCAAATTGATAAACCACATCACTTATTACTTTTCCAATGGCTGTAAATTCTTGAGATTTGTCTTTTTTATTAAAATACAATTTACTAGAATAGTAAATCACATAGTCACCCGTTTTCATTTTCTTTAAAGGTGTTTCTTTTCCATGACAAGCTTGTGCAAAACCACCTTTTATTCCATTTTGTACATGTTCTTTTGAAGCAGTTATTATCCAGCATTTTGTCTGTTGGCTTACCATTTTCAGCTTAATTCTAAAAAGGTTAATTTGTATCCATCTGGATCTTTTACGTGCAAAGCTTTACCAAAAGGCGTATTCATAATTGAACCCAAAATAGGTACATTGCTTTGCATAAAACGGGTTTGTAAATCTTCAATTTTCTCGTCAATAGTAAACCAAATGGAAACTCCATTTCCAAGCTCCTTACTCTCCAAATTTTCAAGCGGTTTTCTAATAGCAAAACTCGCTTCACCTTTGTTGAATTTAAAGATAACAGCTTCAGGATTTTTCATTTCAGAAAGTTCAAAACCCAGTTTTTGAGTATAAAACTCTTTTGAAATTTCAATATCTCTCACTTGTAGAGATGTAAATTCTAATTTTCTCATTAATTGCAGTCCTCATATTTAGATTGAGGTTATAATAATAGTATACACGACTACAATGTCAAGTTATTTTCCAGTAGACCTTTTTTTGTATAACGCCGCGTTAAGGGGAACCCTCGACTTGACCCAAAAAGGAAATGATACATATCATTTTCTTTTTGGGGAAATCAAGAGGGCTTGTCCCGTAGGGATTCCCGCTTGAACGCTTTTGTTAGACCGCCTGCGGGCGGTCGAGAAAGCGGAAAGCCCTTAACGACCTAAATGAGGGGCAGCGGCGCAGCCGATGTCCCTCTCTATTTATCTGGTTAGGATAATTAATTTACTGTGTATAATATCTTTCCATTTATAGGGTCTGTACTCACAACCACATTAAACACATGAATCGGAGATGGGTTGCCCCCTGATCCTAATACAGGGCCAACACTTAATGATCTTGTGTTTATTACACCACCAAGTGAAGTAGCAACTTGAACTGTTGCAATTCGTCCAGTGGCACCTGAATAGTTATTGATTCCTACGCTGTATGTCCCAGTTTGAAGAATAGTAGAATCGCAAGATGCAAAATAATGTTCAGGACCAAAACTTACTGTATTATCCGTATCTAAAAAACCCACCACACCAGCCCTAGCTTGATAAAATACATGTGCTCCATTTGGTTCAAATGTATGTAAATCAACGTCACCCGCACCATCCCAAATAAAGGGGACGCTACCCTTTTTCTATTTTCTTTGGTCTTCCTTGCGGACGATTTTCTAATACTCGACCGATTTTCTTCCCTAGTGTTTGCACAAAACTATCTGCACCACATGGCAAACCTTTTTCAACATGTTTTCGCAACACTTCCAGCTTATCAGCACGTTCCTCAACCTCAAGCCAATCAGACCAATCTTCAATAAAAGTAAATGCGCTTTTCCATTCGGGTTTATGACAAAGTATTTTGTCTTCGCGTAAGCCGCAATGTGCAGCCGCACTTGACCAACGATAATCTTCAGCTTTGTCTGCCAACCCTACCCTTATCGGATTTTGTTCAATATAACGAACTGCTGCCAACAGGTAGCTATCATCCAATGGAGAAGAAAAGAAACGCCCCTGCCAAAGATGCCCTTTCCAACCTTTGGCGCGGTTAATTCGCTGAGCGTAGCGCATATGCAGTGGTTTTAAGACCCGTTGTAGCCCATCCTCAGAACTAGGGACTAACACAAGGTGTATATGATTGGTCATTAAGCAATAGGCTAAAACATCAACATCATACTTTTCGCAATATGACTGTAGCCATTTGAGATAAACTTCCCTGTCTTCATCGTTGAAAAACACATCTTCGCGCCTGTTCCCACGCTGGGTGATATGGTGCGGAACACCTGTAAATACGGCTCTTGATAATCTAGGCATAGGTGAACAGTAGCACCGTTTGAATCTTAATTAAAGGGTAGCGTCCCCTTTTACCC
>WFNQ01000133.1 GCA_015488565.1 Thiomicrorhabdus sp. | reverse complement strand
TGTGGTAAGTTGTGATGCTGGCTCTATAATGAATGCGGCCAATCTAGAGTCAGAATCGGCGAGTATTATTTTGGTTGCTTACAATGAAGATGGTTCGAGAACGTTAGCAAACTGTGCCAGCATGACTGGGCCAACATTAGAAAATTGTAATGTAGATTTGCTTTATCATCAGGGCTTGAAAACGTCTGATGAAGGGCGTTTTTATGATGATATTGTTTTAGCGATTAATGGCTATGAAATTAAAAAAGCGATGTTGGGTAAAACGATTGTTTGGGATGAATACCCCAGTATTGCAGGTAATTCTGTTCTAGATCCAACCTATTCAGATTTTGATATTACATCAACAGATGACCCGTCTCAAATAGGGACGACAGGCGATGACGTGGTGTCGGTTAGACGGAATGTGGATACGGCACTGGATTTAGGTGCGGGTGATGATTATATTGCGATTGGTAATGACCTTGATTATGGTGCAACACTCAATACTGGAACGGGTAATGATACGGTCTATATTATAGGTCAGGCAAATTCGGATGTGTTATTAGGTGATGGAGATGATGCTTTTGTTTTGGCAACCAATTTAACGCAAGGGGTTGATACGGGGTTAGGAAATGATAAGGCTTGGATTCAAGGAAGCGTTGATTCTGGTGCGACGTTTTTATTAGGTTCGGGTGAGGATGTCGTTTGGTTGGGTGATGCATCTGATGCGGCTTCTGGCGGGTTACTTTCTGATGTGAATGGCGGGGCGGATTATGATATTTTGGTACTTGAGAATATGACTAAAGCTGAGTGGGATGCTGATGGTATTTTTCAATCGTATGTTGTTAATTTTGAATTGGTGATTTTTAGTGATGATGGTACGGGCACAAGAGACTATGTCGTGCTTCCGTAAATTAATACTTTAATCTTTCATTTTAAAAAGTAGGTTTTGTTGTTGAAAAATAATAATATTCTTTTAGTGGATGATAACCCCGCATTGCGTGGATTATTGGGTTTTTCACTTGAGTTATCTGGGCATTCTATCTTTGAAGCAGAGTCTCGCGATGAAGCTTTGCAGTGTTTAAAGTGTCAGTCTATTCAAGTTGTAATTCTGGATATGGGGATGCCCCCTAATCAATATTCACCAGAAGAGGGGCTGGCTGTTTTAGACTGGTTAACAACCCATCAACCTGAAGTAAAAGTATTGGTATTAACAGGCCAAGAAGCAGAGAGTATTTCTTATTTAGCTCTTAAAAAAGGAGCGTTTGATTTTTTAGAGAAGCCTGTCACTGCTGATGCGTTATTGGCTTCAGTAAAGCGTGCTTGTTTATTTTTTGAACAGTCGGAAAAGTTAAAACAGCAAGAAGGTGTTCAGAAAGTTCAAATAGAGGTTACGTTAGGTCAAGGGGTTAAGGATGCACGTAACCAGGCGGAAAAAAAATTATTAAAGCAGGTTTTGGTTGATACAGGGTTTAATGTGCATGAATCTGCACGGCGTTTAGGGCTTAAACGTGAAAATGTATATTATTTGATTAAGAAATATCATATTCAACGAGAGGATGAAGGGATGTGTCTTGAAAAATCTCGGAGTGACCAAGCTTGAATATTTTTTTCTGTATTACGCTTGATTAGAAGGCGTTGAATATGTCAGATTCGGATCCTTTCTTGTTAATTCACTGGCTATGGCTAGGCTTTGTCTTGGTGGGGCTTACTCTTTTTTTTACCGCCTATTATTTTCGGCGTCAGTCTAAGCGATTAAATAAAGCGTTATCAGATCTTTATGCATTAAATCAATCTGTTAAGCAGGATGCACTCGATTTTTTTGACCAGGCATGGCCTATTTTAGAGTCGCTTGGTTGTTTGAAAATGGTGGGCAAAATAGGTTGGTTTGGAGAGTGGAAAGAGGTTTTTTTAGGAGAACAAGGCGAGGTTTTTGGTAAGCAACAGACTTTTAATGTTATTCGGGATGATATGGAGTTTAGGCTTGTTTTGACTTTAAATCGTAAGACGGCTGAGCCAAGTAGCTTGTCTTTTTTAGTGATTAAAACCTTTATTAATATTCTTGAACAAAACCTAGTATTAAAGCAGGCAGAAATTTTAACTTCTCAAAAACGCTTGGAGCGTTATCAGTTGTTTATTCAGCATGAAATTAAGAATATAGCACAATTTATTCAATTACTGAGTGAGCAAGTTGAGTGCCTGGAAGTGGAACAGGATAAAGTTCGGCTGGTTGACCGATTGCATCGAACGCTGCCTTCAATGGCACAAAGAGCACAAAAAACGATTTTGCATATGAATCGTTCTTTGCCTAAAGATTATGAATGTATAGAGCTGAAGGTGCATACTCTTTTACAAGAAGTTGTGGAAATGTATGGGTTGAATGCGATGATTACTGGAGAGGGAGAATTGTGTTTACCACACTTGCTGTTAGTGGAGGTTTTTAAAAATATTTTAGGTAATTTTAGAGATCATGCTCTAACGGAAAAACCGATTAAGATCGAGGTTTTCAATGACAAGTCTAAATCAATACAGGTGACAATTTTTAGTCAGCGAGATAAGGTGCACAGTGAAGTGGTTGCTGAACGTTTGTTTGAACCTTTTTGGACAACGAGTGAAAGTGGTATGGGGCTAGGGTTATTTTTGGCTCGTGAATTATTAAAGCAAATGAATGGACAGATTGTATTTGAACAAGATAAAGCTCAATTTGGGTTTTTAATTCGGTTAAAAACGCATAAATAAGGATGCTGTTAAGATGAATCATCTGAAGAGAATTAATTGTAATAAGCAAAAAGGATTTACTCTAGTAGAGCTGGCGATGGTACTAATTATTATTGGGATTGTCGTGGGAGGAATTGTTAAAGGGGTTGAGTGGGTCGATAACGCCAAATTAAAGTCAGTTATGAATGATTTTGAACATATTACTCAAGCACATTATACCTATTTAAGGCGTACTGGAGAGCCGCCAGGTTTACCTAGAGATGCAACGGGAATCCTAAGTAATGACTGGGGAGGGGAACAGTATTTTGCAGATTTAATTGCAGAGAATTTATTAATAAGACCTGATTTAGGAGGAAATGTTGTGACACACGCTTTTAATGGCAGTTGGAGTGTTAGTTCTTCGGGTAGCCTCTTTGATGGACCACAGTTGTGCGCTGAAGGTATTCCAATGTTTGTAGCGCAAGGGCTTGATAATCACCTAGATGATGGTGTGGCGACTACGGGACGTTTGATTACTCGTCTTGGTCAAACATTTTTAGGATCCAGTGTTTTAACTGTTTATACAGCGGAAGACACCTTGACTACGGTATGCCGAAGGCTATAAAAACGGGTTAGCTAGTGTCACTGTTTAGAGTTTTTTTAAAAAATTAGTAGGGGGGTAAATTTTTTTTACTCTTTTCTTAAAATTAAAATCTGGCTAAGATGAAGCCACGGTTTAAAAAATATTTTAATACTCAAAAAGGAAGTGGTTATGAATACAAATAGCGTACAAAATCAAAAAGGGTTTACACTGGTTGAAATTGCCATTGTATTGGTTATTATCGGTTTATTATTAGGAGGGGTGTTAAAAGGGCAAGAGTTGATTACGAACTCTAAGATTAAAGCCGTAACAGGTGATTTGGAAGGGGTTTCTGCTGCCTATTATGCTTATCAAGATAGAACAGGCAGATTACCTGGTGATGCAAATAATGATGGTCAAATTGATTCTGATGCTGCTTTTTGGCCAGACTTAAGAACGGAAGGGTTTATTGCTGGTGTTTCAACAGCAACATCTGGACCGCGTCATGATTTAGACGGTAGTTTTGTTGCTTCTCCTCCTGTTGCAGCTGTGTTTGGGACTAGAAACTTTGTTTGTGCAACCAATGTCTCAAATAGAGTGGCACAAGGTATGGATACGAAACTTGATGATGGTGTAGCAACAACAGGTAGTATTCGTTCTAGTGCCTCAGCAGCAACGCCAGCAACAACAGCGCCTACTGCACTTGCGGCTTATGATGGCACGGATCAGGCAACGGTTATTTGTAAAGAGCTTTAAGTTACATAGGCTTTATTAAAAAGTAATCTTTAAAAACCCGCTTAATCGCGGGTTTTTTGTTTTAGGGGGAAAACCATGCCATGAATGGTCTAAATGTAAATCTATCCAGATGGTTGGGTCATGTATTAAATTATTCACTGGTTGTTTGGGTCGGCCTTATTTTACTGGCTTCTCTTTATGCAGGGAAAAATGAGGGGGGTAGTGGGTGGTACTTGCCTTTTAATATTGTTGTTTGGTCGGTGGTTTGTCTCTTCATTATGACGACTTTTATTAAAGTACTTTATCACCAGCGATTGGTTGCCTCTAGGGTGGTATTTTATTTTTGTATCATGCTGTTTGGTATTTTGTTAGCGGGATCGGTGTTTGCAAACATTCAAAGTGATGCTTGGCTACAAACCACATTAGCTTTTGGGGTGGTGGGGCTTTTTTTCTGGTCGCTGTTTCAATACCCGTTTACACAGCGTCATTTGATACACATATTAGTTGTTCTATGTGTTGTGGGGTTTGTTCAGTCTTTGATTGCGATTGTACAAAGCCATGATGTGTCTCGCGCGGCTTACGCCCTTATTCCTTACGAGGCATTTCGGTTTAGTGGCGACCGCCCTTTAGGCAATTTTCAGCAAGTAAATATGTTGGCTTCCTTTTTGTCACTGGTGTTGGTGACGACGTTATATTTGATGTTGAGTCACGTTTTTTTAAATAGTAGCCGCGTGTTTAAAATTTGGTTGTTTTTAGTCGTCTTGTCGTCCTTTTATATTTTATTGTTAACGGGGTCTCGAGCTGGATTATTAGCCTTTATAATTTCGGGTATCTGTATGCTGGTTGCACGACAACGTTTTTTACGGCAACACATGGCCTTGTTTTTACTTTGGCTTTTGGCCTTGGTCTTGGCATTTGTATTAAGTGTGTATTTTCCTGGGCAAGCTCTGGGTTTGGAGCTTGTGTTAGAAAAAATGGGTGGCCTTTCTGAGGGGGCTAGGCTTTTTCTTTACCAGTACAGTATTCAGTTGTTTATGGAATCGCCAGTTTTTGGATTGGGTATTGGACACTTTATCGCACCATTTGCAGAGCATATTGCCACAGAGCAAAATACAGCATTAATGACGATGCACTTTACACACCCTCATAATGAGTGGCTGTATTGGATACTGCAAAGTGGTGTGTTGGCTCTGTTATTACCGTTGGCCTTTGCTGGCGTGTATGGGGTTTATTTATTTAAACGGAGCTACGCTTATGCTTTTATGGTTTTGGCGTTGTTGTTGCCTTTTTTAATCCAGTCACAGCTTTCGTACCCTTTTACTTTGTCCAGTGTGCACCTATTTTTGTTGCTTTTCTTTCTTTATCTGGGGGGGCGTGTTGTTAAAAAAACGTGGGTTTTTTCTATAAATAGAGTACAAAAGATGTTCTTAATCATGGTGGTAATACTTTTAATCGGTATGATTTTTTACAGCACATGGCATAGCTTAAAAAGTATTAAGGAAGCTTATATTTTTCAAAACAGCTTGTTTTATAGTCAATTTCAAACCAAGGAAGAGATTGCGAATCAACGGTATTTAGAGCATGCAACCGATAATCTTTTATATCGAGAAGATGCGGTAAAAGCCATGAATGGAATGGTTGAGAAAGCCATTAAAAGCAACAACCAATACGATTTACAGCAGTTTATTTGGTGGGCCCAAGATAGGGGTGGGGAAATTTCTGAAGAGAGCTTATTAAACCTCGCTAAAGTGTATTTAGCACAAGAAGAAATAGAACAAGCAGAACAAGTAGAGCAAGTGGTTAAATCAATGCATGAGCAATATGGTGTCTCCCTTGACATAGCGGATTTACAGCGGGAAGTCGTTACGTTAAAAGAGAGTAAAAAAGGAAGCCCTGATGAACCGTAACACTAAATGGCGACAAAAAGGATTTTCCATGGTTGAGATTGCCATTGTATTGGTGATTATTGGTCTATTGATCGGTGGCGTCTTGCAAGTCCAGTCCTTAATGGTGAATGCGAAAGTAAAAAGTGTCATGAAAGAGTTAGAGGGTGTTGCGATTGCCAGTGCAGGTTATAAAGATCGAATGAGTCGTATGGCGGGCGACACCAATCAGGATGGAAAAGTAGATTCCAGTGTTGACTTTTGGCTGGATTTACGAAGGGAGGGGTTTATTACTGGTGCAGCAACCTTAGCAAGTGGCCCAGTGCATGAACTGGGTGGAGAGGTAATTGTGTTGGCACCAAACCTCTCATTTTTTGACCAAAAAAACTTTATTTGTGCCACGAAGATAGCCAATCAGGTCGCTGAACGTATGGATGTTTTATTGGATGATGGTGTGGCAACTTTGGGAAATATTCGTTCAACAACGGAAGATGTTTTAACCGGAACGGCTTCTCCTACGGCTTATAATCAATCAGAAAATACAACGGCGGTTTGTCAGGCTTTATAGCTTTACACCTTTAAATCCCAACGATTATGAACCCAAAGATATTGAGCTGGGTTGTTACGTATTTCGGCTTCATAAAGTTGGTGCAGTCTTTGGGTGTCGGCTTTGTCATCGCCAGAAGGAAAGTGTTCTAGGGGGGGGAGAAATTCGACTTGGTATTGAAAGTGGTTTAAACGACGGGTAAAGGTGGGCACAACGGCGCATTGGGTGAGTTTGGCAATTTTTGAGGTGGCGGGGTTGCTTTTGGTGTCGTGATTAAAAAAAGGCACAACCACATGACCTTTGGCACGGTAGCGTTGGTCGGGTAGAAACGTCATGCTCTCGCCTGCTTTGAGTACTTTGAGCATTTTTCGGGTATTGGCATTGGAGA
>WFNQ01000132.1 GCA_015488565.1 Thiomicrorhabdus sp. | reverse complement strand
TAGTTTGGTGACTGCTTGCGTAGATTAACACTTGGGTCTTGTCTCAAACACAAATATTACGCATGGCAGCCACTGCGTGGAGGTTATGCACTTATCATACGAATTCAGGTTTTGCTGTTTCAACGCTTCTCTAGCTTATTTTGTGAGCAAGTTCAGAATAGACTGGGTAGTTTGTGCCAGTAAGACAGGGGTTTGTTGCATGGCATGATGTTCTGCCATTGGTTTGGGCATAATGCTAAAAATGGCATCCAGTTCTGGTAAGTGTTCCAGAGTGCTGTCTAATTGGCCACAGAGTCCAATGGTTTTGCAGTGTGGGTTGTGTTGTTTGGCTAGTTTTGCAATACGTTGTGGTAATTTACCAAAGGCCGTTTGTTGATCTATTTTTCCTTCACCGGTGATTAAATAATCAATGGTGTGTTGTTCAAATAACTGGTCTAAATTTAGGTAGGTATTAAGCACGTCAAACCCCGAGTGGATTTGTGCATTCAATAATCCCATAAACCCAAATGCCATCCCCCCTGCCGCTCCTGAACCTGCTTGGTCTTGAAAGGCATGGCCTGTTTTCTCTGTAATGAGGTTTGCTAGGTTTTCTAAGCCTTTTTCTAAAATAGGCGCACTTTGTGGGGTCATTCCTTTTTGAGCACCAAAGGTCTGCGTTGCCCCTTGCTCACCCAAGAGCGGGTTGGTGACATCACAGGCCAAAATCCATTTAATATTAAGCAGTTTTTCTGGCACGTCACCGATATAGCTTAGGGTTTTTAGGGCTTGCCCTCCTAAGCCAACTTCTTTATTTTGAGCGGTTAAAAAAGGAATTCCCAGTGCTTTGAGTGCGCCGACGCCACCATCGTTAGTTGCCGATCCGCCCAGTCCTAAAATAATTTTTTTGGCACCTGCATCTATGGCCGCTTGAATCAGTTGACCTGTTCCAGTGGTGTGGGTTTGTAGTGGATTACGATCTTCTGGGCGCAGTCGTGTGAGGCCTGAGGCTTGTGCCATTTCGATAATGGCGGTATTTGAATCGGCTATCCACCCCCATTTTGCTTTGACTTTACGGCCTAATGGCCCTGCGCACCAGAGGGGTTGTTCTTCGGCTAATTCCGCTTGCACAAAGGCATCAATAAAGCCTTCACCCCCATCGGAGAGGGGGCGGGTGAAAATTGTGGCATTGGGTTGTTTTTGTAAAATGGCTTGTTGTACGATTTGGCAAAAAATAGTCGCACTAATGGATCCTTTAAAACTATCGGGCGCAATGAGGTAGCTTGGCATGATTTAGGGCGCATTTTTCCACTTAATCGAGCAGCCCATGCTGGGGATTTGCTCTAATGGGCCTTGACCCGTCTCTGCAACTTGTTTCATCGCTTCGAGTAAATCACGTGGCACATTATCGGGTGCGGTCTCTTTACGAGAGGCATCAAGTCGCCCACGGTATTGCAACGTTAAATCGGCATTATAGCCAAAAAAATCTGGGGTACAGACCGCACCATAGGCTTTAGCAACCGCTTGTGTTTCATCGATTACATAGGGAAAAGGGAAGTTAAATTGTTGCGCAATTTTTTGCATGTTTTCAAAAGAGTCTTCTGCGTACTCATTAGGGTCATTGGACATAATGGCTATGCTGTTGATTCCGTAATGGTTTCGTAAGGTACGGGCATCGTTGACTAATCGTTGTTGGATGGATTTTACATAAGGGCAGTGATTGCAAATAAACATGACGAGCAACCCATTTTTGCCTTTTGCTTTATCAAGTGTCCAGTTTTGTCCATCAATGCCCAGTAAGTTAAAGTCAATGGCAGGCTGGTTAAAGTCACAAACGGGGGTGGTTAAACTGACCATAGAAAATGCTCCTTATTTTCCTGAACTTGTCTTTTACTGAAAGTGTAAGTGCTTTAGTGAATAATAGGATACAACCCTGTTTGTTTAATGGTTTGGTGGGCGTGTTTGATCTCTCCGTTGTTATTGAGCTTTTGAATTATGCGTTGAATGGTTTTTTGATTTTGAGGGTAGGGAAGCCCTGCTTTAAGGCTTTTATCGTAAAGAATTTTAAGAAAGAGATAATCCAGCCCCGTTAATAGCTCAACTTTACTGGCATCGTTAGCAATGCTTGGGTTAACCCAGTTGGAATCATTAGGTAGGCCAAGGATTTGAGTGGTCTCTTCGACAATACAGGTAACCAGCAGTCCTTTACTAAACACATGGTCAACAGGCAGTACGACTTGTGCTTGAGTAATGGCATTTTGCCGATTGCGCTTAAAGTTGGCCATACAGTGACTGTTACGCTCAATATCAGGGATGCGCGAGGAGGATAGGCTATTAATAACGTGCCCATAGTCACTGTCGGAGGTGAGGTGAATCGATAGGTTGGCTTTGCCAAGGTGATGAGGTTTATAGGGCTGAATGGTGTGTCCAGTGATTATTTTTAAGTGCTGTAAATGTGCGCTAAACAGGGTTTCGATTAATGGGTTCTTGGGTAGGTCATGATAAATAAATTCATACCGAATCGGCGTGTTCCATTTAAGAATTCGACCCTCTGTGGTGCGATATTCATTTTTGAGCGCAATTTCATTAAAGGCTTTTTGGATGTAATTTGGATTTTGCCATGCAAGTAAAGCACTGTTTGTTGTGGCGTGGAGGGGGGGGGAGAAAATAAACAAGCCTAAAAGGCATAAAAATAACTTAATTTGGAGGCCTGCTGCACTCATTTTTTGCACCATGTTGAAGGTATAAAAACCCGTTTATATCGACAAGGGGGGTCTTTATAAACAGGCTGTTTGGGTAAATTAAACGGATTAAAAGAGCACTTTAGGGTGATTCAATTTCAATTTTATCTGCGATGCCATCATGTGGGTAGTTGTCTTCAATTTTAATCACACTGCTATTTTGAGTGACGAGGTTGTTAAAATTTGGAGATTGAGAAATATTATCGCCATTATCATCTTCAAAGCGGGTTGCGCTATTAATGGTAAATTCAACGCCAAGTACCTTAACGGTGCTAAGACTTGGGTCACTTTCGATAACCCCTTGAAGCTCAATGTCTTCATTGGTATCGGCAATCTCAATTTCAGCAGCAACCACGATGTTATCTGTGCCATTTTGATAGCCTTCCAATTCAACAATGTCTCCTGTTTGTAAGTGGTCTAAAAAGGTGAGGTAGTTACGGTCCTCTATTTCGGTCTCAGGTACGACCGCAATTGTAATCAATTGATTGGATACAAACTCAACCGTAAAACGGTTTGCTACTTTATCAATGCTGTAGACGGGTGCTTGAATTTCTACTTCGCCTCCTCGCATTTTTAGCTTGGTTGCAACCAGTGTGCCATTGACAAAGTAACCTTCCACTTCAATTTGCACATTATCAGCTAATTGCATAGTGCGAGGCTCCATTTCTGGGTTGTTGCTGGCATCAACCGGAATGCCGTTGACTCTGAAGTTTGAAGGATTGTTATAGTCTGTAATAAATCCTTCCATTTCGAATGATTCATTGTCACCATATTCCGCTTCTTCGGATTCGATCTTGATGGCTGTAATGGTATTGTTTATTGAGTTATAACGCCCTTTGACTTCAATGTATAAGTTGTTTTGAAGAATATTTTTTCCAGCGGCATTTGAAGCATTAACCGTAATGCCCATTCCGTTGAAGCCAAAGGTTTCAGTAAGGCTGTTCCAGTTAGAGACAATGCCTTTTAATTCAACGTTTTCATCGATACCAGTTTTGTTTTCAATGCGAGAGGCGATGAGTGTGCCTGTGGCATCAAAGAACCCGCTGAGTTCAACCATATCGTCATTTCGAATACTGGTCATTGAAATGCCACCATTATCGGGGTCAAAGTAGGTGGTTTTGCTGTCGATTTTTACAGGAATGCCTAGTACGGTAAAGGTAGCTGTTAATCCATCGGTAGCAGGAACAAATACAGCAACAGGACCTTGAAGCTCATCGTCAAATATTATGCTGTTTGCCGTGCCAGTCACTCCATCGGCATTGATGGTTCCATTTACTTCGACAACCATGCCTATCGCAAGTTGATTCTGAGAACCTGAGATGCCTTCAATGTCAAAAGAGGCATTGGTTGTTTCAAACTTAACACCATTAACAATCACACTGCCAAATCCAGTAATGGTGCCTGATGAGGTAATGCCAGAGCCACCAATGCCAGCGGTGGAGGTTCCACCGCCACCACCACATGCCACGAGTATTGTGGTGAGAGAGAGTGCGAATGTTAAGGCAGTCAGCTTAGTGGTGAGTTTCATGAGCGGAGTCCTCGTTGTTATTTGGTTCGTAGTAGTAAATGCCTAGGCTGACGTATTGAGCCTCTTCTGAGGCGTCGGCTTCGTGTTCAAGTAGCCAAGCATCTAACTCTTCAAGCAGGGCTTGGGCGTGTTTGGCTGATAGTGCTTGAAAAGTCTGTTTGGCACTCTTAGACAATCGAGTCGTAGAGACTTTTCGCTGAAAGCGTTTGTGATCACTTTCCGTAGTCATGTTATGCCCGATGGTTTGAATCAGCTCGTTGGCATCATTGCCTAAAATAAAGGCGACTTCGGTGGAATCATTTCCAGGGAGATAAGCGGCTTTTACTAAGCGCACGATATCTTGATCTATTTGAATGCACTCGGCTTCCAGTAATAAGTCCAACATTGCTTTTGGGGTAATGTCACCGCTGTAAAGTTTAACCAGTTGGGCAAATGAGTTTGTGTCATTATGATTAAGTTTAAGTATTTTTGGGTGACCGTCTTGATCGG
>WFNQ01000131.1 GCA_015488565.1 Thiomicrorhabdus sp. | reverse complement strand
CGGTGAACTTTAAACAGATCATAGGGTTTAGCAAGAGGTTCGCCAATAAACAGTCCTTCACTGGGTTGCAGTACCGATTTCCAATAGGCTTCGATTAAGGTTTCGCCTTGTAAATATCGTGGAATCAATATTTCAGGATTGGGAAATTTTTGCACAAAATTACAGGGTTCGACTACCGTTCCGTAGCTGCCTGTTGCACCTGCCTCTAGCCACCTAAACGCTTTCATTTGTCCTTTTTCACTTAATCCATTGCCACCAGCGGAGGTTAAGTGGTCGGCGATAGCACCGGGTAGGTAGTGGTTGGTGAAAATATCGGGTACGTGTTTTAACCCTGTCTGATAAAACATGACCTCGTCTTTAAGTGAAATATAGTCTGTTGGTTGTTTACGCATGTCTAAAAAGTGTATCTCTAGCAGGGGATGGCTAGGATAATGGGTTGCAAAGCGCTTAAATAGACCTACACGAGTGCTTCTGGCTCGGTCTTTGGTTTGGAGTAAATAAGCATGTCCTTTAGGGCGTGTACCGTCGGATTGCACACCACGTTGAACGAGAGCGTGAATCGTTTCATAATTTTGACCTGTTAATAACATAGTAGGGCGCATGCCTAGGTCTGTCCAAGGCGCACTACTATTGCTGTTAAAGTAGGGCGAGTTAGGCGTGGGAAAACAGCCTTTCTTTTTGGGTTGACACCATTTTTGATCGTAACCAAAGGCCAGCGCGCTGGTAATAGACATGCAACCCGCGCGGTAAGGGGCTTTCCAAGTAGCAACAAACGCTTGAATGTCATCGCCAACTTGATCCATTAAGGTTTGATAGGCCGCCTTAAATTGTTTGGGAGAGATATTGGATTTATTGGGGAGGTCGAGATAAAAAATATGGGCTTCTGGGATATTACGTTCTTGTTTATAAAGTAGCGCGGTACGCAGTGAAAGTGCATCGTTATTTTTAACCAGTATGCCAATGTTTTGAGAGGTAATTCCTTGCTGAGGCAGTTCTACTGTGGGGATAATCTGTTTTGGGGTAGTGCAGCTGGCGACACTTAGGGCAAGTACTACAATATAAAATACGGTTTTTAAAGGGGATGGCATGATAACGACTCATGGGTGTTATGAATTGAGGTATTCAATCATAGCATAAGAGATTTGTAATCGATTAATTTAGCAAAATAGGGGGGGGGGAAATATAAAAAAATTGGTACGACCGAGTGGATTCGAACCACCGACCCCCACCATGTCAAGGTGGTGCTCTAACCAACTGAGCTACGGTCGTACAATATAAGAGATAACAAAATATTTAATAAATTAAGATTTATTAAATGGTACCAGTGGGCGGACTCGAACCGCCACGCTCGCAAAAGCAACGGATTTTGAATCCGTCATGTCTACCAATTCCATCACACTGGCATAATCATGTGTGCGGCGAATTATAGAGAGTCGTTTCGAGGCTGTCAACATCAAAATCAAAATGAGAGGGTTTTGTCGTTATGACTGTATAGGGATTAACCCCTTGAATATAAAGGTGTAATCAGCGAGAATAGCGCCTCATTTTTAATGAAGGCTTTTTTCGTGAAACGACAAGATTTCTTTTTTGACCTCCCTGAGCAGTTGATTGCGCAACAGCCTACCGCAGAAAGACGCGGTAGTCGTTTATTGGTGATGTTGCCTGATGGTGAGATTGACGATAAACAATTTCCAGAGCTGCTTACTTACGTTCAGCCGAACGATTTATTGGTGTTTAATAATACCAAGGTGATTCCTGCGCGTTTGTTTGGTGAGAAATCAACGGGGGGCAAAATTGAGCTACTGATTGAACGAGTGCTGGATGATAAAACGATTTTAACGCACATTCGCTCCAGTCGTTCGCCTAAAGAGGGCGCCGTGTTGCGAATTGAAAAGGCGTTTGATGTTGAGGTGATTGGGCGACAAGAGGCCTTGTTTGTTGTGAAGGTGTTGTCTGATCAGTCTGCACTTGAGTTAATTGAAGCACATGGTCACATGCCTTTGCCACCTTATATTGAGCGTAAAGAGGACGTTGAAGCGGATAAAGAACGTTATCAAACCGTGTATTCTGAAAAGCCCGGAGCGGTGGCCGCGCCAACGGCAGGATTGCACTTTGATGAACCTTTGTTAGAGGCCATTAAAGCAAAAGGGGCGGATATTGGTTTTGTCACGTTGCATGT
>WFNQ01000130.1 GCA_015488565.1 Thiomicrorhabdus sp. | reverse complement strand
GCGGTTGGTACACGTCTTTGCTACCGCCCATTAGGCCAATCAAAATAATTAAGCCGTATAAAAACAGGACAATTCCTAGCCCTTTTGCCAGCTTAAACCAGCCTGTTTTTTCGTGGGTGGTTTCAAACGCACCCATGTAAACGGCGGTGACGATAAAGAGAATTGCCCAGTTAATCATGGTGATTTCAACGGGCAGAATGCGTTCGAGCATCCAAATAGCGACCCCTATGAGCATCACGCCAAAGAAGGCTTTGACTTTTTCCATCCAAGCGCCTGCTTTGGGCATTAGTTTGGCGGAAGAGGTTCCGATAATAATCAGCGGCAGTCCCATTCCCATGCTCATGGCAAACAGTGCCATGCCGCCTAAGAAGGCGTCGCCCGTTTGGCCAATGTAGATGAGCGCACCTGCCAGTGGTGGCGCCATGCAGGGGCCAACAATCAGCGCGGATAAAAAGCCCATTACGGCCACACCGGTTAAGGTTCCACCTTTTTGCTGGTTGGATATGCGGGTTAGTTTGGACTGCAAACGTGCGGGCAGTTGCAGTTCGTAAAAGCCAAACATGGAGAGGGCGAGCAAAATAAAGATAAAACTAAAGGTAGCAATAATCCACGGATTTTGGAAGGTAGCTTGCAGGTTTTGTCCAAACATGCCCGCTAATACGCCTGCAAAGGTGTAGGTCAGAGCCATCGCCAAGACGTATACCAGTGACATAATAAAGGCGCGTCGGGTGGTGAGGTGATGCCCTTGCCCAACAATAATGCTGGATAAAATAGGGATCATGGGAAAGACGCAAGGGGTAAAGGAGAGCAGTAGTCCAAAGACAAAAAAGGTACCGATGACAATCCAAAGAGTGTTGTTTTTAAGGGTGTTGGTGATGTGATCGGTTTCGGAGAGGTCGCTGTCTAGTGTACTGTCTAACACCGGCTTTGCGGGGCTGGCTGGAAGCGTAGCAGTGGCGTCGGTATTAATACTGTTTTGATCAACCTGAATGATTTGCTTGGTGGGTGGGTAGCACACGGCCATGCTAATAGAGCAACCTTGGTAGCTTACCTCAATGCTTGCCGTAGGCGTTGCGATATTGGTAATGGGTACAATGGCATTGAATTGACCGTGGTAAACGTCTTTAAGACCAAAAATGGGGTCGTCTACGGTGGTGGCGGGGGGGAGAATAAGTTGGCCTATTTTAGCTTGGCCTTCGGTGACTTTAACTTTAAACTTGTCTTGGTATAAATGATAGTCGTCGGTGACGTTCCAGCTTAATTCGAGTTGACCATTTTGGTTGATTTTATGGCTAAATTGAAACGCTTCTTCTACGGGAAGCAGTTTGGGTTGGCTGGTGTTGCTGGTAAATAAGTCATTTAGAGCCGCCAAAGAACCAAATAGTCCGCCCTCTTCATTACTTTTTTGGGTTGAGGAGGCGTTTATTGCGGGTAGATCAATGGTAAAAGTTTGAGTTTGAGGCGGGTAGCAAACACCTAACGTGGCCGCACAGCCTTGGTATTTAATGGAGAGCGTAACGGTTTTTGACGCCAGTTCCGCAGGATAAGGGATGTTAATTTCTGTGTGGTTTTTATACACATCCGTTTTACCAAACAGTGGGTCATCCACTCGTTCAGCATTGGAAAAAATTGCGTTTTCAACATTTAAATCATCTGATTTAAGGGTGATTTTGTCACGGTAAAGATAGTAATCGTCTGCAATTTTCCATTGAATCACTATCTGTTGATCTTTGACCGTGGGGGATGAAAGCTGAAAGGCTTCTTCTACTTTTAATAAATCGCTGTTGGCGTGTGCTGGGGTAAAAAATCCTAACGAAATAACACTGATAAAACAGATGCTAAGCAGGGATTTAATAAAAGATAAAGATTGAAACATAGTTAAGCTCTCTTGAAATAGTAGGTCATCTCCCTCATATATATTAGGTATTCAATGAGAGAATGATTAAAATAACCGAATCAGATTTTTTTAAGTTGGGTCATTCTATAATACTTTTATCCATTGGGTTACGTTGTAATAGACGATTCATTATTTATTAAGCCTTTTTGAATCTGTTTTTGTTTTTTAAAAGAGACCTTTTTATGCGCATTTTATTTCTATTTTTATTGATTGTTCCCCTGATTGAACTCTATTTTTTGATTCAACTCGGAGACGTGATTGGTGCATTGCCCACCGTGTTATTAACCATTTTCACCGCCGTGGTGGGGGTTGCCTTAATGCGTGCGCAAGGGCTGGCGATTATGCAAAAAGCGCAATTAGCCATGGCCGAAGGTCGTTTGCCTCAAACGGAGGTGATGGAAGGCGTGTTTGTTTTTTTAGGTGGCGTATTTTTATTTTTCCCTGGATTGATCAGTGACAGCATAGGCTTTCTATTTTTGATTCCATTTGTACGTCATTTTTTAATTGCACAAAGTTTAAAAGGCATGGCCTCTAAAGCGCAGTTCCGCTACCGCTCTTCAAAAGGGGATTATTATGAAGGAGAGTGGAGTGAAGGCGTTGAACCAGAACAAAAAAAGCTACCCTCTGATGTAATTGAGGGCGAGATAGAAAAACCGAAGAAGCCATTGCCCTAATCGGTTAAAAACCCTAAAAAGCCTTCTTTGTAAGTTGGGTATTTAAATTGATAACCCAACGCTTTTATTTTGGCATTGGAAATACGTTTGTTACTGCGCATTAGTCGTGATGCTTCAGAGGGCTCTTTTCTATCGGGTTCGGGGGCGCAAAGCTGTTCTGCTAACCAGTCATACACTTCACAAGACAAACTTGGTAAATCATCCACACCCACATATAGTGAATCTACGCTCTCTGGGGTTTTCTCATGACACGCCAGTAAGTAACTTAACATGCCCGCACAATCGTCAGAATGAATGCGGTTGCTCCATACTCCTTCCATACAGTGGGCTTTGCCCTCTCTAATTAAATCAATTAAATGGGTTCGTCCTGGGCCATAAATCCCGCCAAAGCGTACCACGGTTGGATTAAGACCAGTGTTAAGCGTAATCTCTTCGCCCTCTAATAAGCGTTTGGTCGAAAAAATACTGTCATCGGTTGGGCAGGATTCCTCAACTTGTTCACCATTACATTGTCCAAAGACCGAGCTGCTAGAAATAAAAAATAACTTCTTAATCGGATGATTCTGTAATGCCGAAATTAAGTTTTTAAGCCCTAAAACATACGCCTGATAATAGGCACAATCTTTATATTTACCCGCCGACGCCATGTAAAACACATAATCTATATTAGGCGGCAAATTAGTAATAGGCGTGGTTAAGTTTTCCTCAACAGGCTGAATGCAGTCGGGTAGTGCACTCACATTACGGCGTAACCCAAATACTTGATGTCCTTGTTGTGAAAGCTGAATACCCAGTAAACTTCCAATATCACCACACCCTGCAATTAACACATTAGCCATGCTGTACACCTCAGTCGATTGATAATCATTTTTGACATAGTACGACAAAAGAGGGGGGGAGAAAAGCGCGATTTTGTGAAAGTTTTAAGTCATTAAGAGGAATAGATTTAATCTTGAGCAGGATTATGTAAGAATTTACTGTCAAAATGAGGTGAGCCTAGAGCTTGTTCGAGTAGGATATGAAAGAACATTTTAAGGATCGCTACTTAGTTGGCCAGAATGTTTAGCCATACTTTTGGTTTGAGTTTAATATGTTTTTTCAGTTTAAAAGAGGCTGTATCAAAGCTTGGAATAATTATGCAAAGAGTAATACTTAGTGGAATTTCATTATTATTTTTTTTAGGATTATTTCTGTTTAGTCCGGGCTATTTTCAGTTTGTATTACAAGCATTTACATTTGCTGTTTTAGTCATGTTAATGGTTGTTTTTTTGAGTAGTTTAGTAGTCAGTAAAACTCCCGTTATTACACGTTATGCTTTATTAATGGGGGCAGAAAATTCGATTGAAGAGCGTGTTTATACCCGAAATGTTACTTGGTTATGGTGTTGTTTTTTGATGTTATTGTTTATCGTTAAGTTGGCGGGGTTTATTGGATACCCTTTAACGGAAGCGGTAGGGGGGGTTGAGTTGGTCTTTTATATTGGGTCAGCGGTATTGTTTGCTGGGGAATTTTACATTAGACCTTTATTTTTGCCTCAGCATAAAGGAAGCTCTTTTTGGCAGTTTATTTTACAGTTAGGGCAAATTTCATTCAAAGATATTTGGCAATTTGATTCTAAAAAAGAGCCGTAAAATAAAGCCGTATACTGCAGGGATTGATGTAGAGCCTTTTTTAGGAAAAATTGGAGCCGTTTCCTCAACGCTTCTGAAATGGTTATTTTTTTAGTCTTCCCTCTAATAAGGTGTGACCCATGCCAATGTTCTCAGTTGTTTCGGTGACTTCGATTCCCGCTTGGTTCATGAAGTTTAGCATATCTGATAAACGGTACATTCGACTGGTTCCATTGGCCATTGCGGTAAAGTAGGGGGAGGTATTAACCACGCAAAAAGCAGCCGCTTCAAACTGTTGGTTATCCCAATAGGTTTCTAGAATAAACAGACGACTATTTTGATTCATGGCTTGAGCGGTACGTTTTAAAATAGCAATAATGTCATCTTCTCCAAAGCAGTCCAAGAATTGACTCATCCAAATAGCTTCATAATTCTTTGGGAGAGCTTGAGAGTGATCTAACATATTGGTTGGAATGGTGTTAATTCTGTCTGAAAAGCCAGCTTGATTAATATTTGTTTTGGCAACGGCTAATTGTTCGGGCAAATCGATAATGGTAATTTGTGTTGTCTCATTATAGTTTGCGGCGGTAATTGAAAATTTACCTGTATTTCCGCCAATATCCATAAGTGTTTTAGGTTGGTGCTTAAATACATGCGGTAAAGCGGTTGCAAAAGCGTTATCAGAATAATAATGATCAAATGTAAACCAACTACTTTGGGCGGGTTCAGGTAAAGAGGTGAGTGCGGGATAAATCGTTGGCCAAGAACCAAATGTTTTGTTTAATCCTACCGGCGTTGCACTGTCAATGGATTCTTCTAAATAAAATAATCCCTGATAATTTACATCATGATTGTAATTAAAATTAATTTGAGTCATTTCGTCATGAAGGATAATGAGACCGGTTTTGCTAATGAAATATTTTTCATCGTCGAATAAAACTACCCCGATGCTTAAGCAAGATTCTAAAATAACTCGAATACCATAAAGTCGCATCTCAATATTTTCGGCAACCTCTTGTGGTGTTAAGCCTTGAGTATTTTTAGCTAAAATGTCTAGCAGGCCTCTTTTCCAAGCAATACGAACGGCTTGAAATGTCATGGGAGAAAAGGCTATTTTTTGGGCGGCGTAAATGGCTTCTGATGCAGTGAGTTCAGGGTGTTTAAAGGGAATATTCATTGGATAACATCTGGTTTTATACTAGAATTGTCGACATTATAAATTAAGGCACCTTATAAATAAGGTTTTTTTAAAACAATTTTATGGAGTTTTTGATTTATGCGTATTCTAGCTTCTAGCTTGGTTACGGCACTAGGCTCAGGAAAGACGGAGCATGTTGATGCTTTATTAGAAGGGTCTACAGGGCTATCTTCTCAGGTTCCGTTTCATTCTAAAATATTAGAAATAGAGACTTATTTAGGAGAGGTTAGTCAGCTTGGGGAAACTCAATTGCCTAAAGAATTATTGGGGTTTCACTGCCGAAATCATCAACTGGCTTGGAAAGCATTGCAAGCGGATGGGTTTGCTCAAAAAGTTCAGGGCTTAATTAAACAATTTGGTGCTCACCGAATTGGGTTGGTGGTGGGGACAAGTACTTCGGGTATTGCTGCGACTGAAGAGGTGTTTAGGGGAGAGCTTTCACTTGATGAATATGATTATGAAAAGACGGATCAAATGGGTTCGTTGGCACAGTTTTGTTGTGAAGCATTAAATATTCAGGGGCCTAGCTTTGTTATTTCTACCGCCTGTTCATCTAGTGCAAAGGTGTTTTCTGTAGCACAACGCTGGTTAAATGCAGATCTTGTAGACGTGGTGGTTGCTGGAGGTGTTGATACCTTATGTTTAACAACGTTACATGGGTTTAATGCATTAGGGCTGGTGAGCAAAAATATTTGTAAGCCATTGGATATTCATCGAGATGGTATTAATATTGGCGAAGCGGGTGGGTTTGTTTTGCTCGGAGATAAAAGCCTTGTGCCGGAGAGTTTAGAATCCTCGATAGAAGTTGTAGGAGTAGGAGAGAGTAGTGATGCTTATCATATTTCTTCACCTCATCCAGAGGGGCAAGGGGCACAATTAGCGATGCAGTTGGCGATGTCTCAGGCGGGTATTGATATTGATGATGTGGATTATATTAATTTACATGGAACCGCAACGCAGAGCAATGATTTATCTGAAATTTCTGGAATTAGTCACTTGGTTAATTTAACAACAGCAATTTGGGTCAGCTCAACAAAAGGCTTTGTAGGGCACACCCTTGGTGCGGCGGGGATAACGGAAGTGATTTTTTGTCAATGGGCGTTAGAAGAACAGTTTGTACCAGCTAATTTAAATTTAAAGGAATTGGACCCCGCACTTGAGCAGAAACTAGAGTCGACATTCATTTTGGATCAGATTAATGTCCCTTTACAAACGGTATCGCTTACAGAAGAGCCATTAAGCATAAATTATGCGATGAGTAATTCTTTTGGTTTTGGGGGGAATAATGCATCGGTTCTTTTAAAAAGAAGGGGGGGAGAATGAAAGCACAAATATTAAGTGTGGGTGTAACGGCACCAGGGGTGGCTAACTTTAAAAGCTTTAAGAAAATGCTGTTAGAAGGAGAGGTCTTTGACCCTTCACTCCCCATTGAAAAATACAGTCCTAGCTTTTTACCAAGCAACGAACGTCGTAGAGTGACACAGACGATTAAAATAGCATTAAAAACAGCAGAAGAAGCGTTAACGCATTTTCAACAAATATATCCAAATGAAGCGGTGAACCTTCCGGTTTTATTTGTTTCCAAAGATGGTGATCCTCATATCTCAGCTAAAATGTGCCAAGCAGTAAGCGAGACCCCTCCGCTTATTTCACCAATACAGTTTCATAATTCGGTGCATAATGCCCCCGCAGGTTATTGGATGATCGGTCAGTCTAATCAGGCGGCAGCAAATGCAATTTCAGCAGGAAAGTATGCGGTTGCTAATGGTTTATTAGAAGCCATTTTGCAATCAAAAAGTGAAAAAATGCCTGTTTTAGTCGTTGTTTATGATCTTCCTCTTGATGGTTTAATCCCCGTTGATTCATTAAAAAAAACCTGTCCTCCTTTTGCCTTTTCGATGATTTTAGATGCGAACCAAATTAGAGAATCATCGGAATTTTCAGTACTCTCTCTTTCATTAAACGCCACAAGAGAGTGCGGTGTTCTTAAGAAAGAAAACCCCTATATTGGTGTTGCTGCTGCAGAAGGTTTTACGTTACTTAAGGCCATTGCTGAGTACCATGTAAAATCGCTTGAGAAGCCGATGAGTTTTTCTTTAAATCAGCACCGTATTCTTAACGTATCTCTAAATTAATGGATGAAAGAATGTTGACTGACTTAGAGCTTGCTAACATTAACGTTGAAGCAATTATTCCACACTCAGAAGGGATGTGTCTATTAGAAAAAGTGACGAGTTTTACCCCCCAAAAAATTACTTGCCAAACGCAAACGCACTTAAGTGAAAATAATCCTTTAAAAATAGGGCGATCTCTTTCTAACATGCATTTAATAGAGTATGGAGCACAAGCTGTGGCGGTACATGGTGGTTTAATCGAACGTTTGAGTTCTCCTGAACTCAAACCTCAGTTAGGTTACATCGCCTTGCTAAAATCCATTAAATGGGGGGTGTTTAATTCACGAACTTCTTTTTTAGAGGTAAAAGCGGATTTAATTACAGCCAATGATATTAGTAAGTTGTATGAGTTTTATATTACGGATGCAGAGCAACAGAGCGTTTGTTCGGGTAGGGTTATGATTGTGTTTCCTTAACATAGAGTCGACTCTTTTCAGTAGGGGGGTCATAACCCCAAATGCTTACACTATTTTTCACGTTTCTATGTAAGGGTTTGGTATGACAAATTATTTAGAGAGAAATGAATGGAAGGCATGCAAAAAATTAAAGCGTTAGTGACGGGTGGCAGTGGTGGTTTGGGTTCGGTTATTGCTGCGCAATTAGCAAAAGACGGGTATGAGGTTTGGATTCATGCGAATAGTCAGTTGCCAAAAGCAGAGCAATTAGTTGAAAAAATTCGACAGAGTGGTGGGTGTGCTTATGCAATTTGTTTTGATTTAACCGATGTCGTTTCGATGGAAGAAAATATTACACTACTCTTAAAAACCGGCCCGATTCAAGTCTTAGTGAATAATGCAGGCATTCATGATGATTCGGTGATGGCCGGTATGAGTCATGACCAATGGCAGAAAGTCATTAATGTCTCTTTAAATGGTTTTTTTAATGTTACTCAACCGTTGTTGCTTCCGATGATAAGAACTCGATGGGGGCGTATAATTAACATTGCCTCGGTTGCGGGTGTTATTGGTAACCGAGGACAAGCTAATTATGCTGCGGCTAAGGCAGGATTAATTGGTGCAAGCAAGACTCTTGCACTGGAGCTGGCATCCCGAAAAATTACCGTTAATGTGGTGGCACCTGGTGTCATTGCAGGTGAGATGGCAGACAGCAGCTTTCCTCAAGAGCGTATTAAGCAAATGGTGCCGATGCAAAGAGCGGGTACTTCACAAGAGGTCGCTGATTTAGTTAGCTTTTTGGCATCAGAAAAGTCGAGCTACATAACCGGGCAAGTGATCTCAATTAATGGTGGTATAATCTAGCGGAAGTTAAGTAAAAACTCCAGTTTTTTGATTAAAAAGGTAGGTAGATTCAAAATGAAAAAATTATGGCAAAAATGGGTTGTTGTTTTATCGGTGGTAACAATGTCTTTTTTATTAACGGCTTGTGGTGGGATGCCGATAAAGAATGTTTCTAATAGTAGCGTCTCTATTTCTATTGATAAAAAAGAGCAGGTTAAAAAAGCGATTAAAACGGCTGGTGCATCATTGGGCTGGATTGTAAAAGAGATTGATGAAAATACGTTAGAAGCCACGTTAATGCTTAGAAAGCATGTAGCAATAATTACCATCCCCTATTCAGAAAAAGAGTACAGTTTATTATATAAGAGCAGTGAAAACTTAAAGTATGATGCTAAGAAAAATACAATTCATAAAAACTACAATAGTTGGATTACGAATTTGGATCGAAACATTCAAATTCAGTTAAGTTCTTTATAAAAAGATTTTAATGCTGACATTTAGTCGAATTAAAGAGAATATAGATAGGGATGGCATTTTAATGCTGTCCCTTTCTGTTTTATGGGTATTATTTTCTTTTGGACTGGTTATTTTATGGCATAGTTTTTTAGTTTATCGCGTTGCAAATCAAGATTATCCCGAGCCTAAATATTCTATTTGGTTAATTTTTGGATTACAGTTAAAGCAGAACACTATGGCATTAGAATACCAACAGCGTATTGATGCGGTTATTTCTGCCTTGCCTACTTCTGAGCCAGGTATGATTGTTTTTCAAGGGGGGATAACGGGTAATAATACGGTGACAGAAGCCAGTATTGGAGAGGGTTACTTTACTGCGATGTTAGCGAGTAAAAAGGACATGATAGCAACGCGTTCCCAAATTGTTTTAGAAGATCGTTCAAAAAACAGTTTAGAAAATTTACGAAATACACGAGAATATCTTCTCTCCGAAAAACGACCCTTAAAGGTTGTTTTGGTAACCAGTCGTTATCATTTACGGCGGTGCCAATTAATGGCTGAATACTTAGGGTTTAAAACGGAGTTTCTTTTGGCTGAGTCTACAGTCCCTTTTAGTGTAAAGTCATTTCATAAAATAATCTTAGAAGCATTTTTAATAAATTGGTATCAAACCGGTCGGTTTATAAGTCTTCTTTTTAGAAATCAACGAATGTTAAATAGAATTAGATAACATGAAAAAAATTGCAGTAGTTATTCCTGCCTATAATGAAACGCTAACAATCTTACAGGTAGTGGGGGAGGCATTACACATAACGCCTATTGTCATTGTGGTAAACGACGCCTCAAAAGATGATACCGCCGAGTTGGTTAAAAAAACCAATGCGATATTAATTGATTTACCTACAAATGGAGGTAAAGCAAAAGCATTACAAGCTGGATTTTTTAAAGCACTGGCTTTGGGGGTTGATGCGGTTGTTACGTTAGATGGTGATGCACAACATAATCCATTGGATATACCTAAATTAGCCATATATTTTGAGTCTTATCCTAATACGCTATGCATCGCTTCTCGTTTAAAGGATCGTCAAAATGCACCACGTTCGAGGCGTATAGCAAATGGAATAGCTGATTTTTGGGTAAGCTGGGCTGCTGGTACACCAATAGCCGATAGTCAGTCCGGGTTTCGTTTATACCCGGTTGCTTTATTAAAGACGATAGGCCTTATTTATGAGAATAAATCGGGTTTTGTTTTTGAAAGTGAGGTACTTATTGATGCTGCACACTTAGGGTATGAGTTTGTTTTTATTCCGATTGATACCGTCTATGCTGAAGAACGCAGAGAAAGCCATTTTAGAGCAGGGTTTGATATTACTCAGATTACATTGATGGTGGCTAAAAAGCTGCTTAAAAAGGGAATGAATTTACCAGGTTTAGTCGCGTCACTTTCAGGGAAACCTAATATTATTAAAGAACAAGGAAACTAGAAAAGTGATTGTTAATCAAAGTTATGATGTGTTTATTATTGGTGGTGGACCTGCAGGATCCATCGCAGGAGCAAAGTTGGTTCAGGCAGGTTATCGCGTTAAGTTAGTTGAAAAAATGCAATTTCCACGTTTTGTTATTGGTGAATCTTTACTGCCTCGTTGTAACGATTTGCTGGACGAAGCGGGTATGTTGCAAAGTATTGAACGTGTTAGTTTTCAGTCTAAGCCAGGGGTTGCGTTTCAAACAGAAGAAGATTTGGAAGTGATTAACTTTGAATATAATTTAGGTGAAAAATTTAATTGTTCTTTTCAGGTAAAACGTGAAGTTTTTGATTATGAGTTATTATTGGATGCTGAAAGAAAAGGGGTTTCAGTAGAGTTTGAATCGGAGGTGATTGCATTTGACCCTGAAGCAACGTTGGTGACGGTAAAAACCAAGCTGGGTGATATTGAGAAATATAATGTTAAAAAAGTAATTGATGCGTCAGGTTATGGTCGTGTGTTACCAAAACTACTCAAGCTAGATAAGCCTTCTGAACAGTCCGTTCGTAAGGCGATATTTTGTCGTACAGAAGGAGACCTTCGTCCACTGGTGAATGAACAAGACGGCTATATTTTTGTGGATATTCATGATGATAACCAAGCTTGGGTGTGGAATATACCCTTTAAAGAAGGAGTAACTTCTACTGGCATAGTCTGTGAGGAGAGCTATTTCAAAAAATTTAATATGAGTGAACCTGAGTTTTTTGATTACATTATCAGAACAAACCCGACCACAGCTAAACGCTATAAAAAGGCAACAAAACTGAATGAGGTTGGTTTTATTAATGGTTATTCGGCATCGGTCACCAAAATGTTTGATACAAGTTTTGTGATTGTAGGGAATGCCACTGAATTTTTAGACCCTATTTTTAGCTCAGGAGTTACGCTTGCATTGGAATCAGGTTCTAAAGCAGCAGACTTAATGGTTAAAGAGTTAAAAGGAGAGGTGGTTAATTGGCAGGTTGATTATGAAGATTATATGATGGTAGGGGTTAATGTTTTTCGTGAGTTTGTGAATGCTTGGTACGATGGTCGTTTACAAAGCATTTTGTTTAGCAAAGATAAAACAGATAAAGTGACTCGCTCTATTGTCTCTGTATTAAGTGGCTATGTTTGGAACCAAGAGAATGCTTTTGTAGCGAAGCCTAAAAAAATGGTTGATATTATTTACCAACTTAGCACATGAAATTAATGCGCTAATGTTTAGAATCTTCCTCACTCACCTTTCTGATTAAGTTGCGTATTGCCTTTATTGTCAGTCATTTTTGACATGATATAGGCTAGACAGTATGAAAAAGAAACCCCTATTACAACTGTTAGGCCAATGGCACTTAGTAGGGATAATTTGCTTAAGCTTAATATACCAAATGAACCTAATGTGGTAAAAAAAGCAACGTGAATAGAGTGTGTCCATACGTTTGAGTCGATTTTTTGAGAAGCACTTTCTGCAAAAAGTAAGCTGTAATCAATGCCGATGGCAGCCACCAGCATTAAACTAATTAAATGAAAAATGCTTAACGAAACTCCCAATAGAGAAAATGTGACTACTGTTAATCCTATTGCGAGAATAATGGGGTTTAATATGGTTAAGACACTTTGTATATTACGAAATTTAAGCCAAATACTTATACTCAGAACAACCAGAAGACCCCCTAGTATTTTCAATAAATGAATTCGAGTTTCTTTAATTTGTTTAGCAATGAAGGCTCTTTGATTAAAGTAAACCAGCCCTTGACGATTATTTTCTTGGACAAAATTTTGTATTAGTAAATCCGATTTTACTCCTGATAAGGTAATGACCCCAATGACTTGATCTGGTGTGGTTAGAACCAGTTGATTGGCCAATTGTGCGCTGGTGTCATCGGAGGTGATAAAACGATTGAATGTCATTAAAGGAAGGTGTCGGCTTTGCTCTAAACTCTCCTGAAAAGCCTTAAAGTGTGATGTTTTAAAACGAGTGGTTTGAACAGCCTCGTTGATTAACTGAGTCATGCTTGGTTCAGAGATGAACGCTTTTTGCCGTTGAGATTGTAATTGTTGACTGGGTAATACTTGTGCTAATAATTGATATTGTTGAATCGAACCAGATGATTTTAGTTTTTCAAGCGAAGTGAGTAGGGCTTCTTGTTTTTGTAAAAGTGACTCTATATTTTTGGCAGGTAAAAGCAATTTTTTTCCAACTTCTTGCTGTTCAAAAAGGGTTCTAAGTGTTCGATCATTTTGAATTAAACTCTTTGAGACAGGGCTTAAGCTTGCTATATCATCTTGCCATTGAATGGGTTTTAAAAATAAAATGATTAAAATAATCAATAGGCCTAATAATAAAAATTTAATATTATTAGAGGGGTTGGATTTGGTTTTGTAAGTTGCAGCAGGGGCGGTTTTTTCAGATTCAGAAATATTTAGTGAGTAGTGACGAGCCAAATAAGGCTTTAGTGCTTGTGTGATTACAATGGCAGCCAATAAGCCACTTGCAGCAAAAATAGAAATTTGTTGCAACCCTTCTATATCTACCCACCATAAGGTTAAAAATCCAAAGGCACTGGTAAGGGCACCTAGACGTACGGTTGACCAGATTTTTTCAATACTAGATATCTTTCGAGATTGGTAAGCCGAAATAATATGGATGGGATAATCAATTGCAACGCCTAATAAAATTGCGCCTAGAGCAAAGGTAATAAGTTGCATACTACCAAATAGACTAATCGTGCTTAATACACCAATGCTAAAAGCCCCTAAAAGAGGAAGGCTGCTTAATAGGATGAGTTTTGGGGATCTAAATGCAATGAATAATGCAAATAAAACCATCCCTAGCGCCAGTATGGTAATCGTATTGACTTCTTGCTTTATTTGCCGTTGTGCTTGTTGTGCAATCCAGTCTGCTCCGGATAAATTAAAATTATATTTGCTTAATCTCTGTTCAAGTTGTTGATTTAGATTTGAAAGCACCTTTATCGTGTTGTCCGCTTTAACAAGTAATAATAGTGAAGTATTTTTTTTGTTAAACCAGACGCCATTCTGTTTAGGCAGTGTTTGGCTAGGATTTAATTTTTTTTGATAAGCTCCCCATTGGAATGTAGGGTCTTCTAAGAGCCACTGTTTATCTAAAATAAAGCCTAATTGATACTCCTCCCAGCGTTGTTGTATCTGTTGATTTATTTGAGTGCTGTCAAATTTGGCCAGTAAATAACGATATGGATAGAGTTTAGGTGGTGAACTTTGTTGTAACGGGCTTTGTAATAGCTCTGAGCCATTTAAAACCTGTTGAATACCATTAAGACTTAAAAGTAAATGCTTAATGGATTGGCTTATCTCTTCTGGTGTTTGTTTTGAGTGCTTGGTATTAATTGAAAGCATTAACCAGCTTGCACTTTGATCAGGAGCTAAACGGTTTTTTAAATATAGGGATTCAATATTGTTGTTGAGAGGGAAAAATTGAGTGAGTTCATTTTTAAAGGGAGTTTTGTTAAAAAATACAACCAGACTTGCCCAAAAAAAGATGAAGATAAATATCCATATTAAAGGTTGGGATAGATTCGCTTTAGATAGAATTTTCATATTATAAAGAGGGGGTCGGCGGGATTGATTGCAGTACTATTTTACGCCACTCTCCCGAGCGTTTTGTTAACAAAATGGATGTGATATTTGATTGTTTCCCTATGACATTGATGGATAGTAGATGCTTTTTAAGCTGATTAGTTGGAGTTAAATCAAGCTGCCAAGTTGTATCGTTATGGGTTTGAAATTTCAGTGTAAAGTTGTTGTTTAAGGCTTTTAAGTCACCATTTAATAGGCTTAATAAGGTCTGTGCAAATAATGAGATTTCTGGAAAACGCTCAACGGAAAGCTCTAATGTACGGCTAGGGAAGTTTATTTTCATTTGCGTTGGTGTAAAAATGACGTTGCCCTTAATTGGCTTTTGATAGTGCTGTTCTAATAAATTGGGTGACTGGTAATGCATGATGCCAGACCGAGTTTGTAAAATGTCAAGAAAAGGATCAAGTTGTGTTTCTGTAAAGTATTTTTTTTCTGTTTTAATTAAACTTAAGGCATGAAACAGGTCTGTTATTTTAATGGTTTGAGCGAAGGAATTAAGGGGGAGCATTAAACTGACAATAATTAAGAACTGTTTAAATATCATTATTAGACTCAACCCAGTAAGTATAAAAATTAAACCAATTATAGGGGGCGTTTAAACATTGTTGCTCGAGTATATGTGCAAATTTTTGAGCAAGTGTCTGTGCGGTGTCATTTTTTTCGATAGGCATTGGTATGTAATAAACATGGTAGCGGTTTCCTCCTTGGTATTGAGAAAAGAAAATATTTGCAGGAAAAGGAAACCGAAGAATCATTTCAAAGATGCCTTCTGGAAGTAAAATTTTGTCGCCTAAAAAATCAACTAAAACCATTGGTGCATTTTCAATTGGTCGGTCGGCAAGCAAGGCGACAGAGGCTCCATTTTTTAAGGTTTCATAGATTTTAAATGTGGTTTCTAAGCCGTTATAGGGAATCATATTTTCGTAAAATTCTGGGTTTAGACGCTTAAATAAATTAATAATAGTTTGGTTATGATCCAGTTTAATAACGGGGTTTATTGTATAGTCTTGGCTGGAATAGCACGCCTTTAGTGCCTCTAAACTACCATAATGGCCACTAATAAAAAATTGAGCAGGGTTTTGTTTTAAAGAGAGGATAACCTCCTCTCGGTTAGAGAATGAAGTATTAAAGAGGCTTTGTTTTTGGGTTAGAAAATACACTTTATCGAGGAGTACGGAAGAGAACCAAAAAAAATGTTTGTAAATATGCCAAATTTTAGGCTTTTGTGTCAGAACACGAGATAGATAGTGGTGAGAAACGCGCCTTTTTTTGGGTGCAGTTAAGAGAAAGAAAAATGTAATGGGATGTAATAGTAGGCGAACACTCCAGCGGGGTAGCTTGAGGGCAATTTTGATGATGAGTGTTAACCAAAAGGCATTGGACATCTCTTTTTCTTGTTGCCAGCTTTTCACAATGTCTTACCTATTGTTTTGAAAAAGTGTTGAAAAATTTTAGCAAATTAAATTCAAGTTTAATTAGACGATTCTTGAGTGAGAACCATTTTTCCAGCCGCTACTTTTGTTTGAGTTTTTATATTATATAGACTAAAAGAGACGGTCTTATTATTTGTAAGCTGACTGGTATCGATGGTAATCTCTATACGCTCCTCTGGTAAGACCGTATTTAAAAATTTTACGTGATTAAGTTCTGTTATTGTCCAATGAGCCAGTTGTTGGCTCAGTAGGCTCTCCACTTTTTCGAGCAAAATAACTCCCGGTACAACTGGGTTGTTTGGAAAGTGTCCCGTTAAGCAAGGGTGTTGAGCTGGAATTAAAAAGACATTCGTTAACTTCATTCTCGAACAGTATCCTAGTGTTTTTTTGAGTTGGGTTCAAAGATTTTTTAGTAGTTCATTATATAAGATTTTTCCAACCTCATTTCTTGGAAGTGTCGGTAAAGAAATTATTGGACGAGGCAAAAAAATAGGATCAATCTTTTTTCGAAGTGCTTTTTGAATTTCTGTATGCGTGATGGTTGATACCGTAAAGGCTACGAGTCTTGTCGTGTTTTTGGGTTGAATAAAGACACCGTCAGAAATCCCCTCTATTGAACGTAGGTATTGATTTAATTCAGTTAAAGAGGCACGTTTACCAGCAATTTTTATTAAATCGCTGTCCCGTTTACCCAATCTAAACCATCGGTTATCGATTAACTCAATTTGATCATTCAGAGGTTGAAATGTATTACCCCCTGGTGTTTTAACGGCATATTTGCTGGGGCTTATTATTTGAAATTCAATACTTTGATAGCATGACCATAGGTCTGAAGAGGTGCTTTGTTTCGAGGCGATTGAAGCGGTTTCGGTGCTACCATAAACCTCAAAAAGTTGAACCCCTATTTGATCTTCAATTTGTTGTGCTAAGGCATCGGGCATTGGAGCGGTTGCAGAGAGTAATCTTTTTAAATGCTTAGGCCAATTGAGTTGAAAGGCGAGGAGTTTATTTAGATGAAGGGGGGTTGAAATGAATAGAGCTGGATCTTGAGTATTAACAGAGAGAGCAGAAATAATATCTTCAGGAAATATTGGACGTTCGTGCCATACGCTTGCTTTAGAAAAAAAAGGCCAAAAAATAGAGGTTTCTAAACCAAACATATGTTGATTTGGTACGGTTGTTACGATAAAACAAGGGGTCATTAAGTTAAAGCGACTGATGGCAAGGCTGGCGGAATCAATCATGTTTTGCCATGTTTTTATTACTTTTTTAGGCAACCCTGTTGAGCCTGAGGTATAAAGTAAAATTTCTGATTTATTAATACGAGTAAAAAAACGGGTCAGTTCATCAAGTTTAAAAGAAGGGGGGGCGCTTTTAATGGAAGTAATGGTTTCTTCAATTTGAACGGAAGAAATTTGGTACTGGTGTTGATACTCTGAAGGTAGGTCATTACCGAACACCCAGAGATTAGGCCACTCATTTTGTAGATTCTTTAATGTGTGTTCAGAGGTATTGGGCGGTAAAATGACTCGACCATTTTTTAATGCAATGGCAAGGCAGCTGATTAAAAAATAGTGTCGTTGTTGAAAAAAGACAATTGCAGAGAGGGTTTGTTCTGAGTTGATTTTTAGACTTAAGTGTATTGCGGCTTGCAATACTTCCCAGCGACTTAAATTTTGTTCTGAAGAGTCGCTGTAAATAAATGTATCTGAAAACCAAAGCCGCTCAATTTCGGAATGGCTTTGATTTTTAAATAAATTTGATTGCATTTATTATTGATTGTCTTAATGCGTTTTATTGGCTTGAACAAATGTCGTTAAGCTTGCGAGGGATTTAAAAATATCATTAATATTTTCATCACTTGATTTAATTTTGACACCAAATTGTTTGCTTAACTCTAAAGAAACCTCGAGTGCATCAATCGAGTCTAGCCCTAATCCGTCGTTAAAAATGGCTTCATTTGGATCGATATCATTGGGGTTGATGTCTTCAAGGTTGACCGCATTAATAATTAAATTTGCGACTTCTAATTGTTCAGGCGTTAACATTATTTTATGTCTCTTTTAGTGGCGTTTTAGTATTGTTTTTGAAACCAGTTTTGGGTTTCAGTGCTTATGAGTTTTAGTTTTTTGCTTGCAATATCCTCAAGTGGTTTTATATAAATATCAATGGTACCAGGTTGCTTTATAAATGTTCCTTTGGGCCATACCGTACCTGCATTATGCGTTACAAGGTACACAGGTGTTTTCATCTGTTTTACAAAAATAAGACCACCTGATTGGATGGTGGTTATTTTTCCTGGTGCAACGCGTGTTCCACCAGGGAAAATAACGACCCAAAATCCTTTCTCAATAGCTTGAGCTCCTTTTATCTTGATTTGTTTTAAGGCTTTAAGAGCTTGTTTCTGATCAATGAGTATGGATTCAATACTGCCTAAAATAAAGTTAAAAAAAGGAATGTTTTTAAGTTCTTTTTTAACGACATTAATTTGCAATGGAAAAATGGTATGAAAGGCAAGTGCCTCCCATGTTGATTCATGCCTAGATAATATAATGCTGGGCTTATTTAAATCTATGCACTCCATATTGTGTACTTTGTGCGTTATATTGCAACTTAATTTTAGCCAAAAAAGAGATAGGTTTACGCCAAAACGCATAAATCTTAATCGAGTTTGTAATGGAAGTGGCGTTAGGATAAGCCCAATTAAAGAAAAAATAACAATGATGGCATAGTGCCCAATATAAAAGACAGATGATCGAATGAGGAGTATTAATTTAGTTAACATCGCGAAGGAAATGTGCCGTGAATTATTAACCCCAATTATAAGCGATATCGTTTTTTTTAGATAGTAATCTTGATTATAATTCGTATGATAATGGGTAGTAATCTAAGTATGTTAAGTGGTTTTATATTGGTACATTGCACTTTCAAACCTGCTTAAAGTTTTTTTAGGAAAGCGCTCAAAAAACGCGCTCCTGTAAAAGAGCTAAGCTATAGAGAGCAGAAGAACGCCAAAATCTTACGTAGAAACGTGAAAAATAGTGTTCGCATTTTGTATCGCTTGAAATCAAATTGCTATAGCCGGTTCTAAAACTCCCCTGTTTTTCCTTTTTGCAGCATTTCCCAAATGGTGTTGCGTACTTGCATCGTGTCTTTTAGGAGTTCGGGAGGCATTTTTTTCCCCATTTTTATGGCCATATCCATGTTCATGCTGTAGATGTATAGGCCGTCTTCCTTTTCAACAATGGTGATTCGGCAGGGTAAAAAACCACCCATAGCGGGGGAGAAATCAATCATTTTTCGTGCGGTTTCTGGGTTGCAAAAAGACATCACATAAATGACACCAGATTTAATTCCACGTGCATTAAGCTCATCTGAAAGGGGTAGTTCGCCTACATTTTTAATGTTATTTTGAACGGCGGTGGAGTTAATGGCATCAATAACTTCTTCGAGGGTGATGTCTTCGTCTACTTTAACTTCCCACATGGTGGCATCGGCAATATCCCCCTCACTGTCAACCCATTTATCCCATATTTGCATAAAGGTTTCACCAGCGCCCTCATTGAGATTGTTAATGGCATTAAGTGTGCCACAGCCTGAAAGAGTAAGCAGGGTTAAGGCAAGAAGAGCCGATTTTATTTGTTGAGAGGGGGACATAAAATTCTCCAGAATATTTGGCACGATTACAAGTTGTCTATTTAAAAGAAAGGAGTAGAGAAAGGCAATTTGATTTTTTTTGTCTACCACTACTTAAACTTATCACTAAATAATTATATTCTAATGCCGGCTATTTTAAAGCAATTTAAAGCCCAGTGCTTTAAGTGTCTTTTGAAGTGCGGGTGGTGCGTTTACTACTGTTTGTTGGTGCCATTCACGGTAAACGGGAAAGTGGCGTCGGTAGTGTTCGTATTTTTGATGTACTTGCTGGATGTTATCTGCACGAATGGCTTGATCGTCCTGTTGAATATTGTGTGTTTGTTGAAATAAAGCATGCAGCGTGGCCTGAGGAGATGCTTTTTCTTCGAGCTGAATGGCTGGTGGTAGGGGGGGTAAATTTTGTTGCCAGTCTGTTTGAGGTGTTGTATTCCAAGCGTTGCAAAGAGCATGGTATACCATGCTACTCCCCGCCACTTT
>WFNQ01000129.1 GCA_015488565.1 Thiomicrorhabdus sp. | reverse complement strand
TTCTGACGACTCAGCATCCAATCAACCGCGACCCCCGCTTTGGTTTGATAAATTGTATCCTCTTTACTAATAGGAAAAACTAACGCATTCACATTAATACCCGAATCCAAACGATACAAGTTGTCATCCTTTACCACCGAAAAGCCGACATAAGGTGTAATTTCTCCCCCCCCTGCAAGAACCGGACTAAAGATACCAGAAACTAGTAAAAAAGCTAAAATACTTAGTTGATTCGCATCAACTAAACTACATTTACCACCACAAATACGATGTTCACTATCAATCTTAAGGTTTTGGTGCAAATTTTCCAACATATTCAATCTCAGCTGTCTCTTTTAATGAATCGACCAGTTTTTTAGAGGCTTTTTTACGTTCTTCTAACAATAACTGTCTTGCAATCGCATTCTTAGCCGTCTCCAAATCAACCGACTGATCTAATACCTTGTGCAACTCCACGACCAACAAACCATCGGTCATTTTTAAATAACCGATATCTCCCGCCTGTAAAGCACTTAAAAAATGTAGAATTGGATTAGCTATTTTCCCCTCGCCTTTTGCCTCACTCATTCTTTTATACTTAATATCCTGTTGCTTTAATAGAGCAACAATCTGCTCAATGGATCGCCCCTGCTTTACCTGCTCTATTATCTGATTAACCCGATCCGCATCGGCTGAAATCGCCAGCTTGGTAAACACGTACATTTTTCGATCCGCAAATAACTCAGGAAAATTATCGTAAAACTGCTGAATCTCCTTATCCGTTGGATTCGCTACAGACTCCAGCGTTCTTTGGACATAACGATCGATTAAGACCTTGTTTTTTGCCTCTTCCAGCGCACTTAACACAGCAGGCTCTCGGTCTAATTTAACGTTTTTAGCCGCCTGTAACACCAAGGTTTTTTCAATTAAGCTATCCAACACCTTTTGCTCAACATCTTCTTGAGATAACTCTCCTTCTGGCACCCTTACACGAGACAATAGCTGATTCAATTGATGAACGGTAATCTCCTCACCATTCACCTTCGCCACGACCTGAGTATTTCCAACCTTATTAGTCGCGGAGTCATCACCACCACACCCAGACAATAAAACAACTGAAGACAAAACCACACCATAACAAATAATTTTCAACATATTAAAACCTCAAACATAATTTTTACTGGTTAAACACCATAATACCCCCTAATTAAGCCTTCCAACATGTAAAAAACTTAATTAGAGGTAATTTCACCTGCTTTCCTTACGCACAAAAAAAAAGCGCAATAATAAATTACGCTTTTTTTTACCGCATAAACTTCTATGCCGCTACAAGAATTAGGCTACTTTACGACGACGCGCCATAAAACCAACTAACCCTAAACCACCTAATAACATAGCTAATGTACTTGCTTCTGGAACAGGAGATACTGCAGTTGTAAATGAATACCCTCCAAAAGAGCTATCCAATACACCTGTCACATAAGAAGTATAATCACCAGCCGCTAAAAACAAGTTTTCAATACGTAACTTACCATCAAAACCAACGGCCGCTGAATCAATAAGCGTCGCACCAACTGAATCATAAACAGAAAAACCTAAAAAGCTAAAACTACCTAAGGTATCCAGGACTTGATCCACAATTAAATCATCTTCTAAAGTAAAATTAAAAAGATCACCAAAAGAGCCCGCCGTACCCATTCCAACAAGCTGAGTATCAACCGTGTTATCAATTAAATTTAAATTATATACCGCTGCACTCGCAAAACTTGACGCAACTAGCAGAGATACCGCTAACATCATCTTCTTTAATAAAGTCATAACTTTTCCTTTTTTTAAAAATTGCAATTCAAAAACAAAGAATGCGAACATAAAAACCACCTCTGCGCAGGATAATAGCCTCTACACCCACATTCAGGTACTTACTATACCACATAAGCATTTATATCAACAATAAACATCTGGAATATTTTAGTAAAAAGACCTACTCAGTAAAAAGAAACACCTACCCGGATATAGAAACCAAAAAAGCTAGGTATAAACACTAAAAAACACTTAGCATTTAAAACCTAGCTTTCAAAATTTGGCTCCCGATGCTGGACTCGAACCAGCGACATACGGATTAACAGTCCGGTGTTCTACCAACTGAACTAATCGGGATTGGTAAGTATCAAATCAATCATTTGATGAGGCGTATTATAGGGATTATTTTTTCTGCCGCAAGCCTTTTTTGCATTTTTATTTTAAAACAAGTTTTCACCGTTTTCCCTTAAAACGCCTCTTATAAATTACGTATTCTATTTCATTTATACTAAAATACACGCCAACTTAAATAATATGAGATTTAAAGCCCATGAAAAAAGTCGTTATTCCCGTTGCTGGTTTAGGCACACGCTTCTTACCCGCCACCAAAGCCATTCCGAAAGAAATGATTACCTTGGTTGACCAACCTCTCATTCAATATGTGGTGCAAGAGGCCGTTAATGCGGGGTTTACCGACATTATTCTCGTGACCCACTCCAGCAAACAAGCTATTGAAAATCATTTTGATCACCACTTTGAACTTGAAGCCACCCTCGCACTCAAACAGAAAACGGCACTGATTCAAAAATTACGAGAGATCA